>NZ_JBQSVW010000002.1:0-80239 GCF_052446055.1 Glutamicibacter sp. AOP5-A2-18
AATTGGTATGAGTACCCGGAAGCGTATTCGGTGATCACTGCGCTGTGGGAGACATGGGAGCAGATGCGGTGGGATGGCCCTCAGCAGGTCTTGGTGTTCTATCGGGACTACTTCTATCCGCTGATGGACAGACTCACCGCGCAGGATGGCCCGTTCCATGCTTATGACAAGGTGATGCACCCAGAACTGCCCGAGATGCTCCCTATCTGGGACGCACCGAGCGGGTATTTCCGTTCATCTGTATAGCAGCAGCAAGAAGCTGGCCAGCGAATTTCGCTGGCCAGCTTCTTGCTTTTAATGCCACCTCTTGCGCACATGGTAGGGTGCGTAACCCATGTTTCTTGGCCCACCGGAGAGGCAGAAGCGTTGCGCCGCACACATGAGTGGTGTGAACACTCTTTTGATTCTTGCGGTTATTGCTGACTTAGCGGCCTACGTGAGTGATTGGTACCAGGCGGTGGAACTAGCCATCAACGCAAGCAAATACTATTTAGCAATTGCCAGGAACGATATCGGCCGAAATTCATAGAAGCTCGTCGTCCACGGTCTGTACGGATTCAGGGCGTAACACAAACCAGGGTGGAAAGATCTTCTCTCCACCCTGGTTTATTTTGCAGCTTTTCTATCGAACTACCCAAAACTCGGCAAATGGTTTGGTAGAACGAATGCAATTTAGAATCAACTTATAGTTAGAGATCCTCTTAGCGCTCAACCCTGATTGTGGTCAGGCAGTGGAATTAGTCCAAGATTCCAGATCAATTTTCTGCTGCACCAGTTCGCTTTCATCTCCGAAGCTATCAATTAAAACCTTCAATGATTCAAGCGCTTTTTTATGGCCGTGCGAGTCTATCCTTCCAGTAATGCGAATCAATGCGAACGCGGCTGACGAAATGAACAGTGCATCATCCAAAGCCTCCTGGCCTTTTAGAGTCTGGCTCCACTCGTCGCTAAGTGGTGCGTCTACTATCTCCAAAAGCTCCTGAACGGTTGTTTCTTCAGAGACCTCGTCTCGATGGTCTTCTGCCAAAGAAATTACGTCAAAGCCTTCGTCCGAACCAAACGGCGCGAACTCGTTGGTTAGATCTTCATAGAACTCCGAGGTGAAGTGATTCACATATTCATCATGGGGCGGTGTCAAATTATCGTCATGCATTTATGGCTGTTCCTAAAAGTCAAGAGTGAATCCTCTGTTAAGTTTCGAATCATTGCCTCGCTTGGATCGCGCGATCAATAAACTCTGTCAAAGCCTTTAGCCTTAGCTTTAGAGTCAATATGCGTGAACCAGCTAATGGGTTGAACTGAAAGCCACTCTTCCTCTTCCCCTGGGGCCAAGGAGAAGAAATCCCAGCTCTCACTAATCTCCGGAAAAAGGGTGTATGACCCCGGGCCCGCTGAACGAAGCGTCACTAATACTTCGATCCCAGCAGGGAACATGGAACTCCCAGTATTGCCCTCGACGAGCTTCTTAGTGACCCTCCGAGAAGAAACAACTTTTATGAGAACAGTTGTTCCTTTAGCTGGACCTTCAAGATACTCTCCGTAGAAAATTCGATGTCCCTTTTTGAGCGCTTCAATACTCGGCCCTCGTAAGCCGCTATCGCTCTTTTTACGGAATACTGAAAAACCCATGTTCCCCCAATTGAACTCGTGGATGCGGATAAGCCAACTCGTTACCGGCTTACTCTGTTACTTGCAGTATCTACCTCTGTGCCCTGGTGGACAACTTCCTGCTCGCTTCTTGTATCCAACGATCCGCCCAGTCTCCCAGACTCGTGCATGCTGGTAACTTTGGAACCGGCGATTGATCTTATAACTGCATCGCGTACCCATCCTGCGCTGGCATCTAGAGATCTGCGATATCGGACGTTTGGCGCCAACTCGGCTAATCCCATATTTGTAGACCTTGCTCTTCGATCCCCTGTGGTAGGACATGGTATAGCCGTAGTATTTTTTCTTGTTATACCTCTTCGACTTCCCAGGACGCGCGACGCCGCCCACCCTGACCGCATGCACGGAAGCTCTAGCTGCGGCGCGTGTTACGTTCCTACTCCATGTGTTATGCCATCTACTTGTGGCGCGGTTCCAACTATTCATATAGTTGTTCGAACTTGATCCGTACCCGCTGCCATAGCCGCCTCCGCAGCTAATTCTGATGGCAAATCCATACCATTGCGTTCGACATGCTTCACCATCGGTGTCGCTGCTATTAACTGGGTCATCCGGATATTTATAGCTTGTTGTGTTGCCGCCTTCTACTGGGTCACGTCCGGTAAATATCCCAGCATGAGAGTTGTAAAGACGTGCGCCCATCAGGATCAGTCCGCTGGTATCAACAGCTCGCTGATCAGCGCCATGCCAGCCATAAGTCGTCGCACCAGTATTCACTGGTTCGGACAGCTGGTTCCCATACTCGTCATACTGTGCCCACCCGGTGATACCTTGCCCCGCACCGGTGCCAGTGACCGGAACAGTGGCCACCACGTCTCCGTGGGGGTTGCTCAACGCCAGTTCAACGTTATTCTCGGTGATGGTTAGTGCCAGGTCTCCACCGATCGTGGACTCATACCGAGTCGTGATCGTTTGGGTTCCTTGAACACGGCTCGTCCATGCAGGGTTATCCGAATCATCGGCGTAGTGCTTCGTTTCGGTCCCGGCAGCGTTCGTCCCCGTAGAAGTTACCGATAGTCGGCGGCCTTGCGGATCCCGGGCGAAGGTGGAGGTGGTGCCGTTGCGGGTAATGGCTGCAGCAGCATCATCAGCGAAGTACTTCACCGTGATCGCCCCAGCACCAGCCTTCACACCACCAGCAGCTGCTGGCGCATCCGCGGCTGGAAGCGTGGTCTGCCGTCCCAACCCGTCATACACATACCCGGCGCCTACACCGACGCGGTCAGCCGCATCATAGGCCCAGGTCCGCGAAGCAGTCTGGGCTCCGTTGACCGTGGTGGTCAGCGAAGTACGGTTGCCGTTCTTATCGAACGCATACTTCCGCACCGTTGTCGGAGTGACGGCACCTTCAGCAGGGTCAGTATTGACGGTTTCGCCCGGCTGCGCGGTGACATCCTTGACTTCGGTCAGGCGTCCGGCCCGGTCATAGGTGAACGACCGGTCATAAGCTGCACCCCGGTCACCGGCGGTGGAGGTGCCAGCAAGGACATCACCCTCAGGAGTCGTCTCACCGACAATCCGGCCGGTGGTATCCCGGTTCTGTTCCCACGCGATCCAGGTCCCGTTCGACGTGGTCCCGTCTTCGGCTTTCAGCGGGCCGTCATAGGCCAGGCGGACCTGCTTGCCGGATTCGTCGTAGTCCATCTTCTGGGTGAAGCCGCCCGGGATGCTCTGGGTCAGGATGTTGCCGTCGCCATCGTAGGACGCCTTGTAGGTGCCGGTTCCCGTCCCACCATGCTTGGACACGGTCATGCTCGTGACCACGCCCTGGTACTCCGCGGTGCCGTCTGACGAGAGCGCCCCGTACTTGTAGGTCGAGGTGGACACCGGCGAGACGGTCTTGGACACGTTGCCAAATCCGTCGTACTCGGTCGTGGTCGTTTCCCCCAGCGAGTTCGTGTAGGAAGTGGTACGTCCCCACAGATCCTGGGTCCATTTCACCTCTGACTGCGGCAACGTGCCTGAGGCTAGTGCCCGTACGCCGTTCTGTACGCCGGTGGCGTCGTAGAGCTTCTCGACCGGTTGAACCGCGACAGTGGTGATGCCACTGGTGGTGACCGTGGTTTTCAGCTCCTGCCCGTCAGCACGGTAGGTCTGGGTTGTCGTGCGCTTGGCACCATCGGTCCCGGTCGAGGCCTCGGTGAACGTCGCCGGCTGGCCATAGATGTTGAACCCGGTCTGATGCTTCGACACCGAGCCAGCACCCTTTGGGGTGTTCTTGCAGAGGTATCCCGCAAATTCAGGTTTGCTGCCACAAACAGCATCAACGGCGTTGGTGCCGGCTGTGTAGTAGATGCTCTGAGTGGTGCCGGCGTCTGCTCCTGCCGACTTCGGCTGGCGGGTCTCGATGACGCGGCCCTGGTCGTCATACCTGGTTTCGACCACGATGTTGTTTGTCGTGGGAGACAGGACCTGAGTGACCTTGGTGGGGGTTCCGATCACCCAGCCTGAACGCAAGTTGTTCTTATCAGTAATCGCCTTTCCGTTCTTATCGACCGTATAGGCGTCATACCCGTTCTCCACCTGGGTGATGATCGGCTCATTCGTGGCAGACATGTCGACGTCGCCGGAATTCGCTTTGGTAGTGACTTCCTTCGTGGCAAGCATCCGCGGCATGCCGCCAGCATCAACATCGCTCAACGGCGTGTAGGTCGTCTTGGTGTGGACGCGAGCTGGCTCATCGTTCTCATCGGTGGTCACCGGAGAATATGAGTCAGTGACATACCCACGTAAGAATTCTGCGGTAGCCTCATTCTTCGCGATCTCATCTGCCTTGATCACCGGGTCGGTGGCGTTCGAGATCCCGTCACCGTTCTCATCCACATAGGCCGACAAAGCCGACCAGTAGAAAGACAAGGATGCCTGGTCCATATGTCCATTGACGATGCCGCCGACAACATTCTCAGGGGTTGCGGCCGAGGCCTGGATCATACGCAGGGCCCGCTCATCGTAGGCCCGTTCGACATTGCCGTCCTCGTTGAAGACGCTGGCGGTGCTCTGCCAGGCTCCGGCAGCGTACGAGGAGGTGTTCACGACTCGGTTCTGCGAATCCACATACTGCAGATCCGCATATTTGAAGTCGCTGGCTGCAACGGATCCGGCCTTGGACGATGCGATGTTCTTCCCCGCTCCGAACACTGCGTAACCGGTAACGGGACGCTTGGAACCTTCTTGCTCCCAGAGCTTGACTCGTTCTTCACGCAGGTCCGGCAGGTTGTTTCCATCCCCGACGGGGTTGACCCCATAGACAAAGCGTGCTGTCTGCACCCGGGAGTTCCCGTCGGTGGGGTTGCCGCGCTCGACCTTTTCCAGCCAATCAGCACGCCCGGAGCCGGTGTTCCCGAGCCCGTAGGAATAGTAGGTCGGGGCATCAACACGTGCGCCCCCACTGGTCTTTTCCTCGGTGGAAGCAATCAGCGGCACGCCAGCGGCCGAGTCAGCAGCATAGGTGTAGGAAGTGACATCCCCTGTGCGCGAATCCTTCACGCTGGTCAGTCGTGCATCAGCAGTCGTTCCGTCATACGCGTACTCGGCAATGTTCACAGTCTTCATCGCGCTGGCGGCTGGATCCCAGGCTGTGTAGGTGACTTTCGTGATCTTGCCTGAAGTGTCATAGGCCAGGTTGATGCGCCGGCAGCCCTTGACGGGGGTGGTCGTGTCGCATGTCAGGTTGGTCTCGGTGCCAGCAACAACCATCGTGGTCTGTCCAGCGGTGTTCGAGACGAACTTGGCTGTGCCCGTGCCGTTGCCGCCGGTGACGGTTTCGGTGATCCACTCGTAGATCTTGGAGTTGCCCTCCAGGATCGCACCACGCTTGAAGGTGGTCACTGTGCCGTCTTCCTCCGTGATCTTGATCCGCGCGGAGGTACCAGTGCCGGATAATGCGAGTTTCCATCCCGAAGCACTCGCGTCGTCATTCGCCGCGACATAAGTGCCCGTTTTCAAGGAGACACGGCCGTTGCCTGGCTGGCGGAAGACCGCCGCGGTTTCATCATCATTGATCAAGGTGACGGTGCCATCCAGGGCAGTGGATTCAGCGACCATCAGCCCTGAAAGACCCTCGTCGGGGCCTTCGATATTCACGCGCCAGCCTTTGCCGAAGATGCGGGAGTTCGCGCCGATCCCCGAGTAGGACGAGTAGGAGCGGTTCACGGACAGACCAGTGTTGCCGGCGTCGACTTCGACGTCGGTTTCCGAAAGGTTCAGTTCACCGGTGGTCAGCGCGACCTGTCCGTCGCCGGCCTCGGCAACAGGGTAGTTATCCCCGAAAGCGTGCGGCAGCTTGGTGACCTGGACTGGTTTCTTGGATTTGTTCGTGGTGCACTGCAACTTCGAAGCGGCTGGAGCTCCTGCATAGTCGAAGCAGACCTGCAGCTCAACCAAGGTCGCCAGGCGGTCTTTACCGAGTTCTTTCAATTTTCCGGCCGGAGCGGCTGCGACGTTGACCATGGTATTGACTTTGACCGGCTGCCCAACAGCGATAGCAGGCAACGTGGCAGCTTCATACCATCCGCTATTCGAACCATAGGTCGTCGTATCAGCGCTGACGCTGTTTGCTTCACGCCAATACACCTTCGGAGTCACCACGCCGGTCGATGAGCTCGGACCTTGGCCAGTGACCTTGAACGAGTCCGAAGTAGTGGAACCACCGGCAGGAGAAGTCAGCGAAGCAACGCCGTTGCCGAAGGTCCACGTGGTAGTGCCCGAAGTATTGGTCGCTTTGTCGTTCGCCTTCACCCTCAGGATATTCGCGCCCGTAGGATTCCATGACAAGGTCGCCTTGCCAGAGGTGGCCGTGACGGTCTTCCAAGGATCATTGTTCAACTGGTAAGAGAATTTGTCGGTGTCAGCGCTGGAAGAGAATGTGAAAGTATTCGAGGTGGGCTTTGTGGACTTCCAGCCGTTGTTCGTAATCCCTCCTGAGGAGGAGATCGAAGGAGCCGACGGCGCTACCGAGTCAACAGTGAAAGTAGTTGACGAACCGGCAGCCTTGGAACGCAGCGAACCGTCATTGGCCCAGGCCTTGACCGTGTAAGTGCCGTTCTCAGCCAAGGAGGCCTTATACGTGGAGACCTGCTTTGAAGCGACAGTCGTCCCTGCCTTCTTGGCCAGGGTGCTGGTGCCGGACATGTCGAACTCTGCCTTGACGTTACCGCCATCAGGGTCCGTCACTGTCGAACGGAACGTCGGGGTTTTGGACTTTACCCACAGTTTGCCAGCAGCGTCCTTGACTGACTCGCCGGAGTTGAACGAAACACCCGAAGGGGTTCCTGGGTAGGAGTTGTAGGTCACGATGAATTGCGGCTCAACCGGATCATTGGACCCGGTGATGTAGTTCGCTGAGCGGTACCGCTTCCAAGTGTTGTTGTTCGTCTCATCGGCGGCAATCAGTCGAACACCAAAATTCTTGGTGGGGTTATCTGCCCAGTACTGGGCGATCGGCGTGATCGGGTAGTAGACGTACCCGGCAGCACAGCTGGAGGAGTAGCCTTTGGAAATGTTGTTTGAACCCTCGCCGCTGGTTGTCACGCTGGGCTGTGCGGTCCAACGAACATCAGACGAAATCCACGAGGTCGTCACACGCTGCACTTTAATCGGCGACGAAGTGCACGAATAAGAGTGGTAGTTGTGCATCCGCAGCTCGGCCTTGGTGATCTTCTTGCCGTTCAAGGCGGTGGAGGCGAACTGCAGGAATGAGCGGGACTTCAACGAACCACCATTGAACGTGCCAACGCGAAGTTCAGGATCGCCGGCCTTGGATCCGGGGACGTCTGCCTGAACCCACGTATCAGAGACACCGGATGTCCAGGTCGGGTCAATCGTCACCGGATACTGGCGCTCTGGATCCTGCAGCCACTCTTTATCGACGGTTAGCGTGAGTACTGGGACGCCGTCTTCTTCGGTGAGTTCGGTGTCGACGAAACGTTCAGCAGATGGAAGGCCGGAAGCCTCATCGATCTTGGCATCCCACATCGTCGGCGCCGGGGCGAAGAATATGGTCTCGCCCGAGCCATTCACGGCACGCAGATCCCCGGTGTCCTTATCTTTCTTCAGGGTCAGGCCTTTAGAAAGTTGGACCGGGAAACGTAATGAGACATCTCCCTCGGGTGCCTTATCGACCACTGTGCGGTGGGAAAATCCTGACTTCAATGGCTGCACGACGACATCAGCTTCAGCTGACTGTTCCTGCGGAGCTTCCGAAGAGGATGACTCGACTGGCTCTGCCGATGTTTCTGGTTCCGGATTCGTGCTTGATGACTCTGCCGATGCTTCGCTCGGGGCAACAGTGGATGTTGCATCACTGTTACCGGTAGGCGACTGCGATGGCTTAGCTGTACCTTCGGCAACTTCAGACTCTTGGGAAGGGGCCTCAGATGATTCAGATTCCTCCGACGGGAGTGGAGTCACCGTTGAAGTTTGCGGTGAGACATCCCCAATGGATTCATCCGTCACTGGTACTTCGACCTGGTCAGAATACTTGGCCTGGTTCTCAGCAATCTCAGGCTGAGGAAGCTCGCCTTCCCAGCCCAGCGTGAGCTTGGCGTTCTGGTGCTCGCCGGTGGCGTCGAGCTCAGCGAGCACGACCGAATCTTGGGTGGGGCCATCGCCGAGCGCGTCCTTGCCGTCAGCGATGGTGAGCTCGGTGCCGTCACCTACGACCGTGGAAGCGGTGTCAGTCAGTTCTCCGTCGGCGCCTAGAGGAATGAACCTGCCTTTTTCTTCTTTGAAGCGGGCTGCTGAGGTCGTTTCGGACGTCCAGGTCCCATCCGGGTTGGCGAACACCTGTTCGGTGGCCGTGCGGAGGGACAAATCTTCGACGCGGTGGCCGGTGGCTTTCGCGGTAATTTGGGCGGACACCCCGTCAGGACGTTCGGTGACGTCCTCCACGGTTTGTGCCGTGTCTTGCGGTTCTTCGTCGGCGAACGCCGATGGGGCGACTAAACCTGAGGCCAGCAACGCACTGGTGCTGGCAATCGCGATAGCAGATAGGATTTTCCTCTTCCCTACTGTGAAATCTGTCCACAGGCGCGCAGAGATATCCCTTCTCAGAAGGTGCACTTCGACCTCTATTTTCGATAAGAAATAAAGCTGACACATAGCCAGCACATAGATTCTGCTATATCCAGTGCGCGCGAATTACCAAAAAGAACGCTTTGGGAAAAAAGTTGCCTAAACGTTATTTACCCAATGATCTTACGAAACGAGAGGTTGAAGGCTGGGGTCAACTTGGGGGAGCATCAAATCTAGTCAATCGATTGATCTGCGAAATTCATTGCAGCATCGAATGAACGGGAATCAACTTCTGCGATTCGTTAGTTCTTCAGCAGCCCCTCGTAATATCTTTGCGAGTCTCGCACATCGTCTCCATAAGGCTTGGTCGAGTAGTGCTGTAGCTCGATCAGTCCTGCCGGTAGGCCGGAGCTGGTGAGGATGGCGCGGCCCCGTGGCAATGCCGCAAGGTCGGCCACGTCCAGGATCTTTTCGCGCTGCATCGAACTGGATACCGAGCGGCCGCTGCGAGCACTGGTGCTGGAGGAGCGTTTGAGCACGTCCCGTTCACCGATTACTTGGGTCAGGAACGGCAAGAATTTATCGTCCGAGAGTCCTGAGCCGGCAACGCGGATGTTGGCGGCGCCCCAGAGTTTGTTCATGCCTTTCTCTCCGTAGGCTTCTACGCCTTGGCTGTAGGACTGGAAGAACGTCGAAACGACGATACCGCGTGAACCATAGTGTGAATACACGTCGGGCAGTTCGCGCCAACGCACCACGTTCGCCGCTTCATCCAACACTGCTGTGAGCGGGGTTTTCAACCGGCCCCCTGGCTGGCTGGCTGCGGTCTTTTCCGCTTCGGTCATGACGGCCATGACTAGCGCTGCGGTGATCGCACGAGCTGATCCGCCGCCTTCCTTGGAGATGAGATACAGAGTGTCGGTTCCGGTAGCCAGCTTGCGATGATCCAATTCGGGGCGATTGGCCCCATTATGGCGAATCCAGGGAATCACCTTGTCGTAGGACAGGACGTTCACCCATGGGCGCATCGTGCCATAGACCCCGTCACGCTGCTTCGGGGTGAGCTTCTGGATCTGCTCCAGGGAGTTCGCCAGAGGCCGGTGGCCGTGGTCTTTGAGCAGGTCGCGGGCCGTGAAATCCTCGGGATCTTGCGCCCACGCGAACACGTCAGTGATCGGGCGCCGACCCGCGGCGGCGGCAAAGAACAAGTGCGAGAGCAGGCGTTTACCGTCAGATTCGAAATACGCGTCCTGTTTAGCCCCTGCGTCGGTGGCCGAGGCCAGGAACACGTCCGCGAGCTTTTCAGCAGTTTCCATATCAGTGACGAAGGAGAGCGGATTCCACCACCAGGAGGGTTCTTCTCCGATGATGCCCTGCACGTCGTGCACCCACACAGTGCCTACGCGGGCGCGGGGGCCACGGGTCATGTCTACGATGTCGCGCTTATTCGAGGTGGCCAGCACTGGCCCGCCGGTTTCCAGGATCTGCGGGACGCACACGCAGGAGGTTTTGCCGGCGCGTGGCCCCATCAACCAGATCTGCACCCACTCATAGGAAGCAAACAAGGACTTGCGGTTGTTGACCAGCTTGGCCAGAGGCACCCCAATGCCGGCCTTGGTCGCACCGAGGCGTTCTGCATCGGCACGGGCCGCTGGTTCTTCGAGAGCTTTGAAGTCCTTGGCGTGACCCATCTCCTTCGCCAAATGATCCACCCGCGAGGTGGTGCCCCGGCTGCGCCGCCACACCACTACCAACATGAGGATCACGGCAATTAGCAGTAGCATGCCGATCACAAACACCGTAATTTGCAACCCGCCGACCGGCAGGTAACCCCGGCCTTGATCCATGAGGATCTGCACCGGATTATTCGAGGCGTTCTCCACCTTGGGATCTAGGATCGCGCCGAACGTCCACAGCAACACACCCAAGATGCCGAGGGTGAGAATGCCGCCGCCGACCATCCACAGAGCGTCATCGTTCGCTGGCTGGTTCTTGCGCCCAGAGCGCGGATCTGTGCCGATCATTTGTTCACCATTTCCCATGCCCGGTTGGTATCTGAAATCTGGAATTCAAGGTCTGTCAGGTGGGTGACAAACGGGGTGCCAGGATTCTTACCCACTTTCAAGATGAAGTGGCCGGCCCCTGGTCGGCGGGAGGCTTTATTGGTCTTGGGATCAACGACCGCTTCACCAGTCCAATCAGTCATGAGCGCTTTTTCCTTGGAGGATAGGGCGAACACTTCTTCAAGGTTGCCCATTTCAGAAGGGGCCAGACCGCCGAGGAACACCATTGCGGAGCGTTCCACGAACCCCCACGCGGTGGCTGTCAGATGCTCTTTGGACAGCCTGAGGTCGTTCATGGTGTGGGTGATCATCACCTGGCCAATGCCGCGCCCGCGATTCAGGCGAGTGATGGTGTCAATGAAGTGCACCATGTCATCGCTGGCACGCAGGATGCGCCACAGTTCATCCATGACAAGGAAGTAGGTGCGGCGTTTGCGCTTGCCCGCAGCGGCCAAATGCTGTTCGGCCGAGACGGTGGCTGATCCGAGATTCCAGCACAGCGACTGCACCGCAGCGACCAGAACACTATCGTTTTCATTCACGCCGGAAATGTCGAACACCACCGGAACACCAGGGGTAATGTGCGCGTCGGATGGTTTGGCGAACATATCGCCGTAGGCACCGGACGGGCCGAGATTGATCAACGCGTCCAGCAGCGCTTGAAGGCGCTGATCATATTCATGGTCATCATCGTAGGACAGTACATTCTGGCGCAGCACTTCGGGACGTGAACGCATGAAATCCACCAGATCCCCGATCAGCGGAGCATCTTGCAGATGCGGGTCCAGCTCATTGATCGCTACCGAAAGACAGGTGGATTCGTGAGGCTGCAAGGGACGGCCGAGCATCATGGAGGTAATGCCTTCCATGAGGGAGCGGCGGCGGCTGATCATCTCCTGGATCGCAATATCGCGAGCCTTGTCATCGTCAATCTCATTCAGGCTGGCCACCAGCGGCCCGAGATCCAAGGGATTCAAATGCCCTTGGCCAGGGGAGAACGTAATGACTTGCCCGCCGAGCGCGCGGATATGCGGCACATAATCAGGGCGTGAGTCGGCCAAGATCATTGGCACCACGCCCCAGGCTGAGAGCACGGCCAGCAGGCGGTGCACCAGCGAGGTCTTGCCTAGTCCTGGCTGGCCGAGGATGAAGGCGGAAGGGTTGGAAATGATGCCGTTAAGGAACCAGGAAATAGGATCGCCGGTCACTAGCGTGTTGCGCAGCAGATGGCGGCCCAGAGGTGCGCCAATGGTCGGTAATCCGGCGCCGTTGACGAAGGGCCAGAACCCGCACACCTGCACCGCTGAACCTTGAATCTCGACCGGGTTTTCGATGTAGTTCACCGGCCCGCCGCCACGGCGGTTCGACCCTGCATCGCCTGGAACATAGCGCGATTGGGCGCCCTCAGCCAGCAGTCGGGAAAGCAAGCCTGGTTCTTTGGCTGGTTTGGGTGCTGCCTTCTTCGCAGAGCGTTCCAAACGGGCCACGTCGCGCTTGGATAGCGTGAGGCTGTGGGACTGGGCCAGATCCTCAGGGTTAGGCTGCTGGCGCTTCTTCTGGATTAGCGGAGTCATTAGAACCACGTCTTAATCTCGTCGGGGATCATCATGTGATCAGGTACCACCATGCCCAAAGGCAAGCCCGCCTGGAAGGTCACTGCCTGGTTCGCCAACGCTTCGCGTACCCGCAGCTTGGCGTGGGACACCAAGCCGGGAACGGTGCGGTCGAACTTCTTCAGCTCGGCTTCATCTTTCACGCTGATGGTGATGATTAGCCCGAAGCGGGTCAACCCGGAACCCAAGGCTTCTTCCTGGGCTGTTTTCTGTGCTGCCGCCAAACGCTGGCGGGCACGCACGGAAACGCGCTGCTGCGAGCCGGAGAACATCGCATCCTTCTGCTCGTTCTCCACCACGGTGGAGGTCTGATCAGCCGGGATCGGACGATACAGCAAGGTCACCCGCTTGCGCAGCGCCCCCTCGCTCGGTGCAGTGAGGCGAGCCAACGAGTTGGACATGAACGCGCCGCGCGGGCCTTCATACATCGTCCACGACTTCGACACGGCCCGGTCGTGCCGGTAATGGTCGAACGCGTCCAATGCGAACGATGGGCCAGCATCCTCCCACGCCAGGCCGGTGCCGCCAGCGGCTTGTGCTTCCTCCACGGCGACAGCGGTGGTCGGGTCATAAGCCACGCGGGTGAAGTCGATGATTTCCTGGGCCGTGTTCGGCCGTACTGCTCCGGCCCCGGTGTTCGCCAGCCCGGAAATGATGCCGGGGAGCTTGTTGCCGATTTCCTCAGCCATCTCTTCCATGCCCCGATCCCCGGCCTTCCCATCGAGGCGGCGGCCGTCAAAGGTCAGGGTAATGCGGGCTACGACTTCAGGAGCGGCGGAGTGATCAGTCTGCGCGATACGTTCAACGACACGCTGGGCGAACTCGGGCGCGTCCTCGCGGTGATTATCAGCCAACAGCTTTTGCAACCGCAGGCCCGAGTCCTGGGAGGATTCGATGGTGACCGAAGCGCCGCGGATTCCCTCGTCCAGGCCGCGTTGGGTCAGCCAGTTCGCCCAGTGCGCCACCTGGTTATCCACGTCGGCCTGGTCAATGAGATTATCCCCGTTGGGGAAGCATTCGAGCACCACGGAGTAGTTGTGGTGGCCACGGGAGGAGAGGCGGATCAGCCCGAAAGGGTTACCGTAGGAGTCCATGGATTCAGTCAGCTGGGACTTGGCCATCAGACCGGGCAAGCGTACCTGCCCATCGGGGGTGAACCCGGTGGGGCCGGAAAGATAAACGTGCTTTTTGGATGCGACCTTCTGCCGCTGCGCTAGACGAAGCATGAGTCTCCCATAGATTGAACGGCCTTGTTTCTTGGTGACCAGAAGCAGCACGGCCCCGAGGATGGTGGCCAGGGCGATGATGACGGCGGCCATGATCCAGCCGCGCGCTGCGGTGACGATGACGATGAGGACGATGGGCACCAGCATGAGGCTTTGGCCCATGGACAGGCCCAGCAAGCCTGAGCGGCGCGGCACGGTCAGGTTGCCGAAGGTGTTCGGTTCGATTCGCGTATCTGTGATGGCCATGTTTATTCGCCGTCCTCGTCTACGAGCTTGCTGGGGTTCGCGCCGTTGGCGATGCCTTTAACGTCGCTCATTTTCTGCATGGCTTCCGTGGCCTTGTTGGGTGCTTTGGCGCCGGATGGGCCACCGGCAGGTGGGGTGCTGTTCTGGGCTGAGCCTGGGGAAGTAACGCCGTTACCCGAACTACCGGAGCCAGAAGAATCAGTGGAAGTTGATGCACCGGCACCAGTTGGAGTGGAACTCGAACTACTTGATGCCGGAGCCGCAGCTGCGCCATCCGATCCACCGGCAGCGGAATGAGCGCCGCCGCCCGAAGCAGCAGGAGAACTACCAGAGCTTGCGCCGGAAGTGGAGCTGCCAGAACCACTGGCAGAAGATCCACCACCAGCACTAGAACCGGAGCCTGCCTCAGCAGAGGCAGCACCCGACGCGGAAGAACCCCCATCGGTGCCGCTAATGGTTTCCGAAGCAGAAGAACCACCACCGCCAGATGACCCACTCACGGATGCGCCAGCACTGCCGCCAGTCGATCCTCCACCACCGGCTGTAGTGCCGCCGCCGGCTGTCCCGGCTGCGATCGAACCTCCACTGGCAGCAGCAGCGGCACCACTGCCACCACCAACGGCACCTGCACCGCCACCCATCGCCGCACCTGCACCACCGGCAGCAGCAGCCGCGCCACCTGTACCCGCGAGAACTGCGGCACCGGCCGCGAGCGTGACACCCGCGCCCAGCGCTGCGCCGCCGGAGAACGCGCCAGCGCCAACACCGGCAGCAGGAACGATGAACTTGATCAAGGCGGGCAACGCCAGCGCCGCCAGCAACAAGATCAGCAACGCAATCAGGGTCGAGTGCATCGCCTCAGGAACCGTGGCTTCTTCACCCTCGGGGGCACTGCCTTCTACCAGCATGCGGAACCCCAAAGAATAGATGCCCGCTGCGACCGGCTTATAGAGCAGCAACGCGATCAGCCACCCGTTGGCTTTGCGCCATGCTTGCCGGCCCTGCTCTGATCCACTGGCCGCAGCCAGCACCACGATGAAGGCGGAGAGGATCAGGAACATCACGTCACGGAAATACATGAACAACAGGTTGATGACTGCGCCGAGCAACAAGAGAATGAACAGCAGGAACGCAGTACCGGGACTAGCTATAAGCGCAGTGCCAGCGGTTAGCATTTGCGTCAGATCCACATCCCCGCCAGTAGAACGCTCAACGATCCACTTGGAAAATTCATCCGAAGCGGTGAGCAACAAGCCAATACCTGTTGCATAGGCGGTGGCCGCGAGAATCAGATTCACAATCGGGGTACCCAAACCGATCAGGCTGTTTTTCACGTCCTGGGACATGACGAGCTTTATCAGGCCGATCAGAAAACCCAGGATCGCAAACCCTGCAACGTACCAAGACATGTCATCGCGCAAACTAGCCACGGCAGCGTTGTCTACGTCGGGGCTGGGGGTATCCATCCAGAAGGTGGAAACCTGGGCAACGAAGGCCACGGCACCGTCATAGAGCGACTGGACGAAGTCCGTAATTGCACTATCGGCAAGGTTTTTGAGGCCTTCACCAATGTTGCAGTTCACCTGCCACCATTCACAACTAGCCTGGTTCGCCACAATAATCGCCTACTTGAACTCTGTGTAAGAACTTGGATCGTTGACTTCGCTCCATGCCGGAGGGCCGGAAGTTAGATCCAATCGCCAGTCATGGTCTTTGTCGCTCCAAGCCAGGTTCACGCTCATAGCCGCATACTGCTCGCCTGCCTTGGAAAGATATTCAACAATGGCACTGTCATCACTGCTATTCATGACTCGGTATCCGAGCATCGGCGGGAAGCTCTCATTGCTCGTACTAGAACCTTGTTCTTCGAAAAGCCGTTGACGATTCATCGATTCAACGGCAGCATCAATCTCTGCACCGGCCGAGAAATCAATTACCAGGGTGAACCCTGCCAGCACCGCACCAGTAGGTGTGTGGCTGAAGCAGCGCCAGAAATCCCCGTCCATCTTCGCTGGCCCATGATCGGCATTCACCGGCAGCAGCATCCCGGCAGGGTGCCGCTTCCATTCAGTGTCCGGGGCATCGTTCGGGAACGAAGCGTCGGTACTTAGCGCAGGGCAATCCCCAGAAGCCGGTTTGGAAGCCGAATCCGACGGAGTATCCGAGGGGGAGGACGGGGAAGCAGTCTGGACCGGTACCGACGGTGCAGGAGCGCTCGGAGCTGTTTCTGGTTCAGAGTTGACGCGGGGGAAGATGACTAGCCCCGCGATCACGATGACCACGATGAAGGCGAGGATACCGCCCCAGAGTTTCCAGTTTCTGCCTAATGGATCAGTTTCAGCCATGAGGATCTTCTCTTTCTCTTAGACGGTTCACCGGTGCTTAGACGAAGACGTTGATGATCGTTCCCGCGCTAATGGCCAGGATGCAGACGATCAGCGAGATGACCAGTCCCTTGAACCCGTTGATTTCCCGTCCGGTGAAGGACGCGAACGCCAGGAAACCTGCTGAGGCGAGGAATCCGGCCACGCCGAGCAGGATCACAGCCCAGGCGATCCAGTTCAGGATCGTGGTGAAACCATCGGTTCCTGGTGGCTGTTCCGGGGTTGGGTTGGGGATGCTGGCGGCGAGGTCGATACCGAAAGCCAGGGTTTGCAGCAACATTTTTATGCCTCTCTATTTGGTGGGAGTGTTCAGGAGTTTGATGATTCGCTTGATCCGTCCGGGCAACCGGGCCGGATCGGGTGGAGCATCCAGCCAGGGATCCATCCATGGGATATGGGTGCCTCGGGGAACCATGCGCAACAGACGCTTGGTGGCTTTTTTGCGGGCATCACTGGTGCGTGGCCCTGCTTCGATCAGCACCAGGGCTGAAAGCTGGGAGCCGGTCAGCTGACCATTGGCCCAGGAGCGGACGAACCTATCCGCAGTGGCCAATCCAGAATGATCGGTACGAGCCACCGCAATCACTGGGATAGGCCAGGCGCTGCCCGTCCAGGCGTTCTGCGAGATGGGCCAAGCTTGGCCAACCTCAGATGCGCCATCGCCCAGAAGCGATGCAAGAGTGGATGCGCCTGCACCGCCGTGAAGGCCCATGACGGCAATACCTTCAAAAGCCCCAACATCACTAACAGCCCATGTTTCGCTTGGAGCTTCAAGCATCGGTGATAGTCCAGGTTTCACTGGGCCGGTAACTAGCAAGTCATTACCCATAAGCTCATCTCGAATGTCGAAAGAGTCTTTTTGCGTCACCTGCTTCTCAGAAGGGGCAAAAGGATTCGACACGGCAGACATAGTGCGCTCTCCTTAGTAGAGTGATCAACGGAAAAGAGTTGATCTAACATTTAGTATAAACTCGCATTGAAATCACTGTCAATAGTTTTGCCATACTTAGATTGGGGAAGTTCAAAGTTAACGCTTTGAATGGTTAATATGGGCAATATGGTTGACATGGATTTCATATTCATACACATTTGGAGTGTGACCATGAACGATCCAGAAGCAGTGGAGGATCTCATCGCGGATTTGCCGGAGTGGGCAACGACCGAGGAGATCGCTGACGTGATGCGCGTCAAGGCGCAGACCGTTCTGAAATGGAACCGTGAATACGGTCTCAAATCAGTGTCCATTGGGTCTCGCGTGCGCCGGTACAGGAAGAAAGACGTGCGGGACTTCTTACTGAGAAGCGACGAAACAGCCGACTAACCCAAGGAAGCTACGGGTAGTGAGTTAGATGACGATCATTGATCCACAGAAAGTCCCGGCATTCCCGGTCTACACGCTAAAGATCAGCGAAGGCCGGGAGTCCTTGACTCTGGACGGTGCACAAATTCCTGTGCTTGATGGAGAAGATTTCATCGAGGCAGGGAAAAACGCGATCGTCGCCAAGCTCACCAGCCACAATCTGGGTATGGTGCGGGCACGAGCCATCGACGAATCCAGCGGGCAAGCGTGGGACATGATCATCGCTGCTACCGGGGAAGTCCTAGACCTCACCGAGCAACAAGAAGCCGAACAAGCAGCCAAGGCCCGCAAACAGCGCCGCAACAAACGGCTGATGATCGCCGGAGTGAGCACCCTAGCGGTGCTTACTCTCGGCGGTCTCGGCACCGCCGTGGTCATCGCCAACCAGCCCGCCGCCACCGTCCCCGCCTACACCCCGCAAGGGGTCGGCGCCACGCTGCCAGCCGCGCCGCCGCCACAACACTCGGCCACCGCCGCGTGGAGCCACCCCACCCTCGCTGATGCTACGGTCAACATGATCAGCCCTGACCGGCTGCTCACCGCGGATCCAGAAGGCACCGTCACCGGCCGCCACCCGTCTACCGGCCAACCTGTCTGGCGCGGGGACAAAGCCCCGGAAGACCTGGCCAGCATCCACCAGGGCACCTGGGCAGGCAAGCCCGTCTATGCCGTTGCCGAACGCAACGAACTGCGCCTATGGCCGGTAGAGATGCCCTACGACACCCCGAGCGTGGCACCGACCAGCATCGGGCTGGAACCAGGGCAAACAGCGCGCACCGACACCCACACCCCCTACATCGAACTTGGGGACTGGTATATCCGTGTGCCTGATGCGGCTGGCACGCTGCATGATGTGATGATCCCACCCGGATCGACCGTGCTGGACGTGGCCGCCGATGGAACCATCACCACAATCAGCTCCAACACCATCTACACCCTGGATAACAGCGGGAAGATCCTGGAAGAGAAGAACTTCACCGCGCCAGAAGGTGCCACAAAATACCCGGTACGAGTGTGGCTGCTCGATGACACCCATGCCCTGCTGGCGTGGGATGACACCGAACGCGTCATGGGAGTGCTGAACACCAGCACCGGTTCAATGCTGTTCTCCGGCACGCCACGGGCAATCCCTACCGCCACCGAACCCCTTCTGGTGGACAGGGAAGCGAAAACCGCAGCTATCGGAAGCGTGGGAATCAGCTACGGCGACCAGGCAGCACTCATAGACCTTCCTGCCGCTGACCTGTCAGCAATCCACGGCAACCTGATCTACGCGAACAGCAGCAATGGGCCAGTCACCCTGGATCTGGGCAACCCCGAAGCCGAGCCGCAGTCGTGGGCGAACTACCGGGCCGAAGATCCAGCCCCGGCACTGGTCACCGATGACGCGGTGTATTTGGTGGCAACCCAGTTGGATAACACCACCGTCTATCGATCCAACCGCGAACAGTAGGGAGGTCTGGTCATGGAAGAGCAGGGTGGCGGAGCCAAAATCGTTCTGGCAGTCCTCGGTGTCCTTCTTCTTCTGGTCATCACCCCGATCATTCTGTTCTTGGGTGGTGGGGACAGCGAAGAACCTGATCCCTATGCCCCGTGTGTCATTGAAGGAACTCCCATCGGCAAGGGCAACGACGGAGAATCGACGGTGAAAATTCCCGAACAGTACCGGGAAGCTGTGGAGAAGTCCGCCGATACTGCTGGGCTGCCCGTAGGGATCATCGCCGCGCAAATCCAGCAGGAATCCGGCTGGAACCCCAAGGCAGTTTCTCCGGTGGGAGCACGAGGCATTGCCCAGTTCATGCCCGGTACCTGGGAGGAATGGGGCAACGGTAAAGACCCGTTCGATCCGTTCGCTGGCCTTGATGCCCAAGGCCGCTACATGAAATATCTCGGGGACACCATCGCGGATCTGGCAAGCAACGAGAAGGAAAAAATCCAATTCACCCTGGCCGCCTACAACGCCGGAGCGGGCAACGTCCAGAAATATGGGGGCATCCCGCCCTTCGAGGAAACCCGCCACTACGTAGAAATCATCATGGGCAACGCCCAGATGGACTATTCCTCAACCTGCGAAGCGCCTGGTGGCTTCGACTTTGGCGACCTGACAGCGGATGAATGGGCACACCCCATGCCTAATTCGCGGCTGACCTCGCCATTCGGGCCGCGCGCGTGCCCGCTGGCCAGCTGCGCTGGCATGCCGTTCCTGTTGAAGCACGAAGGCATCGACCTGGCCGGATCAGACCCCTATTTCTACGCTCCTACGGACATGAAGATCACTTATGCCAGCATCGGGAATATCGACAAGCTTTACGGCTCCTATGGCAACTACATTTTTGCTCAGATGACCGAAGCCCCTTACCTGGTCTTTGAGTTCCATGAAGCACAAGACAACTCCCTGCTGGTGAAGACCGGAGACGTGGTGAAGAAGGGAACCCCGCTGGGCAAGCCAGGAGCTACCGGCAATTCCAGCGGCATCCACGTTCACTTCCAGATCAACAACCCGAAAACCAGTGTGTTTGACAGGCCAGCGATCAACAACGGCAAAACCTATGACCCGGTACCGATCCTTAGACAGCAAAAGGTGAACATCCAATGAAACACCCCAAAATCCTCGCCCTGGCCCTGACCATAGGACTCGCAACAGGGATAGCCGGATGCACCCCCGCCGGCACCGAGAACGAACCAAGCAGCATTCCGAGCGTTGTCCCGACCACGGCCAGCCCCACCACGCCAGCGCCCAGCACCAGCCATGAGCACGGGGATGCCGTGGATGATCCAGCCAAAATCGAATTGGCGAAGCAAGCGGCCACGATCATGACCACCTGGGACCCGAACAAGGACTTCAACCGCACCGCCGCGGAAATGCGCGCCAGAAAGCTCATGACCAGCGAACGGGCCAAAGAAGTCATTGCCCCGGAGCGGCCCGCGACCGGCGTTGAATGGCTGACCGCCGCAGAGAAGAAAGCGACCAGCAAGCCCACGGTGAAACTCATGACCGAGCACCATGAACAGGACACGGTTGCGATCACTGCCACCTGGCAATGGGTCACCAAGGACGGGGAATCCTGGGCAGGGGAAGGGAAGCAGACGTTTTACTTCACCTTCACCGACACCGAACCGTACAAGATCCGCGACTACGTTTCATCTATCCAATAAAAGCCCTTACGGCGCAGCCGATTTCCTCTTGAAGAAAGCGAGCACACCATGAGCACCACCGAAGAACTCATTAAGGCGACCGTCAACGCAGACGGCAGCGCAACCGTGATCATTGAGGGAAAAACCCACGAATTCACGGCAGATAATGAAGCCGCTGCACGAGAACAAACCGTTGAGCTGGTCAGTTCACACGCAAAGAAAGAGGGCAGCGTCGTACGCGCCGTCATGCACGATTCCCAAGGCTCTTGGCCTGTGAAAGTCCACCCGAATGGCACCGTGGAGCCTGACACGACGAACCCACCGCAGCGCCGAGAGAAACCAGCTCGCCGCCGCGCTGATAGCCCGGTAACCCATGTGGCCACCACCGAACCAGCAGTCATTGACCAAGCGGCCGCACAAGACACTGAGGAAACACCAGAACAGCCAGTGTCCGAGGCACCGGCCTCAACGGAACCTACCGTCGAAGGGGAAGAACCAGCAATGGAAACCGTGCAAGCAAAAGCACCCCAAGGACAAACCACGCCGCCCCCAGCGACGGCAGCTAAAGCTCCCCAGGATAACCCCTTCGCCAAGAAGTCTCCTACCCAGGACAGCGCGCCAACAACGCGCCGCGAAGCGCGGCAAAGCTTCCTAACCCAGGAACAAGTCGAAGAACCAGCCACCAAAGGCTGGCGCGGCACCATGACCCGCATGGGCATCCGCATGGCCCCGAGCGAGGACGAACGTGCCGAACGTGCAGATGTGCAGGCCGTGAGCCAGCACTGGCCAGGCCCACGCACCATCGCCATTGTCAACGGCAAAGGAGGGGCAGGGAAAACCCCCACCACCGTCCTGCTCAGTGCGATCTTCGCCCGTTACGGCGGGGCCGGGGTGCTGGCCTGGGATAACAACCAGACCCGAGGCACCCTGGGCTGGCGCACCGAACAAGGCCCGCACGAAGCGACCTTGTTGGAGCTGCTGCCCGAATCGGAAAAACTCTTAGGCACCGGGGCACAATCGGCAGACCTCGCCCATTTTGTGCACCACCAGACGCGTGACCGGTTCGACGTGCTGCGCTCCAAGCCCATGGAGCTGGCCAGCGCCCAACGCGTAGACGCAGCCGATGTGGACGCGATCCACCGGGTAGCCTCGAAGTATTACCGGCTGATCTTCATTGACTCGGGCAATGACGAGTCAGATCCGATGTGGCGGCGCATGATCGACCACACTGACCAACTTGTCGTGGCCACTACGACCCGTGATGACCACGCCGAAGCCGGCGCGCTGCTGCTGGAAGCGCTCGCGCAGCAAAACGACAAGGCAAACGCCCTGGCACAAAACGCCGTAGCAGTGGTGACCCAGGCAGATTCCAAAGCCACTACCGCCGACGTGAAACGCGTAGCCGACGGCTACAGAACCCTGGCCCGCGACGTAGCAACGATCCCATTTGACCCAGCAATGGTGGACGGGATCCTGCGCTACGACGCGCTACGCCCGAACACGCAGCGCGCATGGCTGGCAGCCGGAGCGGCAGTCGCAAGGGGGCTATGAAAATGAGATGTGCGTTGAGTTACTCCTGCGTTTGCGACAGGGCCGGGCTTCAAACTTCTCTTGAGCTAGCTCTTTGGAGAAACTTGCGGTCGTTTGCGAGGCAGTGTCACTGAACAAAAAATTCAGGGCATTCACTGAAGTGAGCCATATTTAGATGATGTAGATCAAATAAAATCACACGAAGTGATTATTCATGTACGATACTCACCATCATTACTTCCCATTTCCGTACCCTGACCACGCCGTCACGACCTTGAACAATGGAAGTTTGGCGAAGCGTTCGGCAGGTTTGATGATCTTTGAGATGAGGACAAATGGCCGCGCCCTCTACACGATTTTGTGGCTCGAAGCGCTTGTGGTTCGGCGCACTCAGTCTCGTGGTTCTTGCTGCTCTGTTCACGACCTTCGTCGCGTTTCTTCCTAAAGACCCTGCGCCCCCTAAAGTTGCCCTTCTAGACGGGGGAGTAGATGCCTCCCAGGAGGGAATAAAAGATCTTCCTTTAGAGAAGGTGAGGGTTGCTGCGCTGGAAGACGGGTTTACTGCCCATGGGACGCAAATGGCGGCACTTTTGAACTCGTCCACGACCACAGGTAACCCGGCCAGCATGAGCCTCATTGATATCAAAGTCCTAGACGAGCATGGGAGAGGCGACGTTGAAGACTTGGCCTGGGGGATCGAGCAGGCCATAACTCTGGGCGCAGATATGATCGTTTGCAGCCTGGCAGTAGAAATTGATTCCCCCCGTTTAGCAACGGCCGTCTCACGAGCTGTTGAACAGGACGTTGTTGTGGTTGCAGCTGCCGGCAATGGCATTGGGTCATTTCAAACATATCCTGCCGGTTACCCTGGGGTTCTCTCTATCGGAGCACTGGATGAGCATGGCGATCGACGTCGGTTCACTAACTCTCGTGCAGTGGCGATACTTGCTCCTGGCGAGAATATCCCGGTGAACGTTGGTGCGGAGAAACAGTACCTTGATGGTACTTCCCCTGCCACCGCAATAGCCGCCCAACAGATTCTTGCTGCGTGGCATGACATTGACTTTTCAGATTTAGCGGCAATAGACGCTAATACACGTATCGAAGATGCGATACGCCAAGTAACCCAATAGACACGAAAGGGTGTCAACGACAGTGCGAAAATCTATCGTTCGAGGTTTGCGAGGCTTAGCCAGTGCAACCGCTGTGTCAAGCCCCGTGTTTGATGGAGAGTTTTCTACTTGGAATTCATCGGCTCACCCACGAGCTACGCAGCCCGTGGCATCGTGCTGAGATGATCGGCTCGGAACGCGGCGGGAGTCGCCCCACCAAGTGCTCCGTGGGGCCGGTACGTGTTGAACCAGTGCACCCACTGCGCCGTGGCGATCTCGACATCATCAATACCTTTCCAGGGACCCTTGTTCCGGATGAGTTCGGCCTTATAGAGTGAATTCAGCGCTTCAGCGAGGGCGTTATCGTATGAATCTCCTTTCGACCCGACAGACGCGACTGCGTCTTGCTCAGCCAGGGCCTCGCCATAGCGAATCGCTCGATACTGGACCCCGCGGTCCGAGTGATGCACCAGCCCAGACAGGTCGTGACCAGCACGTTTACGCTGATAGATCCCCATCTGCAAAGCGTCAAGAGCCAACTCGGTATGCAACGACCTCGAGACCTGCCAGCCGACGATCTCGCGATTGAACACGTCGGTGACGAACGCGACGTAGACCCACCCTGTGAACGTGTGCACATAGGTGATATCGGCCACCCACAGCCGGTCAGGAGCGAAGGCTTCGAAGTGCCGATCGACGAGATCGGCCGGGCAGTTCTCCCGCGGTGCTGACCTCGTAGTGTTCGGTGCCTTGGCCCTCTTGATCCCGTGTAGATCGAGGTCTCTCATCAGGCGCTCGATCGTGCAACGGGCCACATGCCCGCGACCATGCGAGTCAGGTTCGCGGTTGAGCACGATATGCATCTTCCTGGCTCCGAACGCATCGTAATTCTTCCCGTGCACAGTGCTGATCTCTTCTTTCAATACCTCGTCACGTTTCTGTCGAGCCGAGGCTGGTCGATGTTTGCGGGCATAGTAGGTACTCGGAGCGATCTTCACGCCGGCAGCACGCAGCGTGGCACAGATCGGCTCGACTCCGAGTTCGTCCTTGTGCTCGTCGATATACGAGCAGACTACTTCGAGGGGCGGTCGAGCTCCGCCGCGAAAAAAGCCGAGGCCGACTTCAGGATTTGGTTGGCCCGGCGCAGTTCCCGATTCTCCTTCTCGAGGTCCTTGATGCGCTGGGCTTCAGCGGTGGTAGTGCCGGGGCGGTCGCCGGCATCGACCTGGTCCTGATTGACCCAGGACCGCAGTGTTTCTGGGTTCACACCGAGTTGGTCGCCGATCCGGCGGAAGACGCCGCGGCGGGCACCAGGGTCAGCTTCGAGGGCGTCGAGGACCATGCGGACTGCTCGTTCGCGTAGCTCGAGGGGGTACTTCTTTTGGGGCATGACAGGGAAGTCCTTTCCGTGGCTTCACTGTCTCCATTATTCCCGGGGCGAATCACCTAAGCATAAGTGGGGCAGCGTAGGGGCCAAATCACGCGAGCAAGTCGCGGATCTTATGGGTCGGGCCATGGCCGAAGGTAAACATTCAGCGTACAAGAGTGGCGCCATGCAAGCTGTTTACAACTACAAAGGCAAGACCATCGTGGTGACGTATTCTAAAAACGGAGGGCAGGTAAGTAATGGATGGGTTCGATAAGCTCAAAGGCCTTTTGGCCGGACAGCCTGCAGAGGTAACCGCCGCAGTGGAGCTGGCCTCGAAGCAGTCAGTTTCGGGAGTCGTGGATGTTCTTCGCAACGTAGCGGGAGAACACCCCGAGGCTGTTGATGAGTTCATCACTGCTTGGATTTCAACACTGGAAGGTGCCGAAAGGCTGGCAGCTACCCTGGCGGTGTCTTCGCTGTATGTCTTGGATCTGGTGCATCTTGAGCATGCCGAAGATCGGATGCTGAAATCAGTCTTGGATGCTTCGATCCAGACACTGCAAGAACTTCAACGGGAGCTTGCGGACTACTCTGAGGTTGCTAATAGCCCCGATGCTAGTTTCGACACTGGATTTGCAGAAACACTGCAGCGTATTGCCACGGGTCCGCTCGAGCAAGCAGCCATCCAGCTTCAAACACAAACAGAGCTACTGAACAGTTCTATGAATAACGCGTAGCCGCCAGCGGCCCTCCAGCTATAGCTGGAGGGCCGCTGCGCTCGTATAGGGAAACAAGGCGCCTGCGCTGCACCTGTCACTGAAGCGTTCACAGGGCCTACAAGGAACAGGGGTCGATAGAGTCCATTCCATGTCAATGGACACGAAGTGCCGAGCACGGTAGTCGTGTGACACGCCGAAGCCGGCGCTGCTGCTGGAAGCGCTCGCGCAGCAGAACGACAAGGCCCACGCCCTAGCACAGAACGCCGTCGCCGTCGTGACCCAAGCTGATTCCAAGGCCACCACCGCCGACGTGCAGCGCGTTGCAGACGGCTACAAGACCTTGGCCCGCGATGTGGCAACGGTTCCGTTTGACCCAGCGATGGTGGACGGCATTCTTCGTTACGACGCGCTACGACCAGCTACGCAGCGGGCATGGCTGGCGGCCGGTGCAGCAGTGACCAGAGGAATCTAATTTCAGAACACGAAAATTCCTTCCTCTGAACATTCCTCGATATGTTGTGGTGACTGCCATATCTAAGTTTTTCGATAGCAGGTGAACTTTTGATTGCCGGTGTGGGCACTAGCAAAGTGGTACCATATCTAGTACCACTAGGAGGCGAAATGGCAATCACTACCAGCGAAGCGCGACGCGACTTGTTTGGTCTCATTGAACGAGTGAACCTTGACCACACCGAAGTAGAGATCATGTCCAAGCGTGGCTCTGCGGTGCTTATGTCGAAAGACGAGTACGATTCACTCGTTGAAACCAGCCATCTGCTACGCTCGCCCAAGAATGCGGTGCGTCTACTCGCAGCCCTTGAAGCGGCGCGTAATGACCAGACTGTGGAACACGGACTTATCGAAGCGTGAGTGACAGACTTCTAACCTGGACTGCCGGTGGATGGGAAGACTACGTCTACTGGCAGACCCAGGACCGCAAAACACTCAAACGCATCAACCTGCTGATCGAGGATGTGCTCCGCGACGATCCTTTTGAAGGCATAGGAAAGCCTGAACCACTGAAACACGCATTGGCCGGAGCTTGGTCACGACGCATCGATGACGTCAACCGACTGGTGTATATTGCTGACGACCGAGCTATAACGATTCTGCAGGCAAAATACCACTACTGACATGACCTTTTGTGCATTTTAGTCTGCTTTGGGACCTACTCCCCTAAGCTGATTTCTCGCGCCGATAACCTCCGTTATGTCAAGTAAAGGCTTTTGTATTGTCGGATCATGCGAACTCGCGGTCCCCCCGATAATTCGCTGCCAAACCAAGCTCCTTCCGCACATGATGACATTTTGGGTAATGAACCGCTGTCGATCCATGGACCGTTTTGCTTTGAATCTAGCTTTCTATCGTCATCGACTTCGAAATTCTGGAGTCTAGACATTACGGGCTTGTACCCCGTCGTGCTCCTCGCAAAGCAATGTTAGGAAGACAACGTTCATGGTCGTTGTCCGGACACTCGGCAGAGCGAACTTAAGGAATGTCAATATTGTGCGTATTTGACACAGTCGACATCAGTGCTGTGTCAAAATTCGGCACTTAGGCAGGTTTAGGACTGTTTAATACTTTTATAAGTTATTTTTAATCCACGACGTTGAAAGGCTCCGCATGTTGCGCCTGCAATCAATTACCCTGCGTCCATTTCGCAGCGCAGACACCGAATTCTTTGCCAGTATGGCCTCGGATGAACGTGTAACGCGTTTTATTGGGCATGGAAGGCCATGGGACCGGCAAACTATCAACGCCTGCGTTCAGGAATCCCTTCACCCTGAACCACTCCATACGGTGGGAGCCTCTCGCTGGTTCCTAGCAACTGAAGCAAACACAGAGGTGGGTCTCGTGTTTTGCACCCGACAGGAAACGTGCGTGGAGCTCGGTTACTGGGTATCCCCAGATCAATGGGGGCGGGGAGTTGGCGGAGCCATGCTCGATAGGACCCTAATCTCAATTCCCAAGATCTACGGAATCACGAAATTCAGTGCCCGGGTAGCTCCGGATAACACTGTCTCAGCCCGACTGCTCACCAGTCGAGGATTCAGACTGGAAAAACGTGATGACAAGCTTGAGTACTACATACTGGACTAGCCCTCTGTGGGTAACCGAACGCAGTCTAGATTCTTGCTTGAACTAGTTGCGGGTGAAATGTATTCGCTTTCGGAGTCGCTCCGTAGGATTCTGGCACGTGGCTATTGGACCATTCTTCACGTGGTGCGGTAGGGCTAACGTGGCACATGCTTTCTCAGACCGATTACTTTCTATACTGCAAATATGATCTCCCCTCCTAACTCGACCATCGGACTTGGTACCTGGTCCCGTGAACCAGATACAGCTCTGGCGCGAGCAACGGCTCTGCCTAGCAGTGCGACCTCTTCGTTTGTCATTTTGAGCGAAACCTACACCATTGAGGTCTCCACGGAGTGGGAGCCACATTCGCACCTGGCTCATGAGCTCTTGTGGACCCAGGATGGGACACTCACCGCTCGAATTGAGGGGCAGATTTTTACGGTCTCCGAGGGGCATGGTCTATGGATTCCGGCCGGAGCGCTGCATGGCGGACGCCTGACCGCACATGTAAAACTTTTCAGTGCCTTCTTTTCCCCTGAACGAACCATCACCCCATTCAACGCCCCGACGGTGATCGACATGGAACCGTTGCTTAAATCGCTGCTGATTCATTTATCCAGTCGGGAACTGAGTCAAGAAGCCCGAGCGCGTGCGGAGGCTGTGGTTTTCGACGTGCTTAAACCGTCCGCTCATCAGCTAGCGTTGCGCCTGCCCGATGACCCACGTATCAATGGCATCGCCAACCGGATATTGGCTAACCCGGCGGATAATCGATCTCTTGAGCGATGGGCGGTGGATGCTGGAATCAGCGCACGCACTATCACGCGAGTCTTCCGTGAAGCGACCGGTTTATCCTTTGCCCAGTGGCGTCAAGCGGTGAAAATTCAGCGCGCCTTGGAGTTGCTAACCAATGGCGAAGTGGTCCAAGACGTCGCCGACCTGTTGGGTTACGCGCAATCAAGTACTTTTATCGATGCTTTTCGACGCACCATGGGCTCCACCCCTGGCGCATTCATCATGACAAATACGAATAGTTGACCGAAAAACCTGATCTACTGTCAGAAGTTATTGATTGCTGACACCGGCTAGTTAACTTAGAATTACCTAAGTGAAAATACCTACTAAAGTCGGATGTATTCAATCCTCCCATTGCGCATGCTAGATGTAGCGACCGGAGCAGCTTCCGCTGCAGCCGGAAGTATGCACGCCCACGAGGTAGTGCTGTGCTACGGCAAAAATACTGTAGTCGACAGGGCCTCCATCCGGTTATCCCCGGGTGAAGTCACCGCGCTCATTGGACCCAATGGCAGTGGAAAATCCACACTACTACGTTCCATGGCAAGGCTGCATGAGCGTGCCGAGGGGGTCATCACGCTCACCGGTTCCCATGGCGAGGCCCGTGAAATTAGCACGCTGAACGGACGAGCATTCGCCCACGAAGTCACGCTATTCGCCCAGTCCCACGCCACCCCGGAAGGGTTAGCCGTGGCAGATATCGTAGCCTTTGGTCGCCACCCGCATCGGCGCGGATTCGCCGGGCTATCCGAGACGGATCATGCGGCGATTGCCTGGGCCATGAAACTGACCGGCACTACCTCGATGTCCCGCAAGGCTGCTGGGGAATTGTCCGGGGGAGAACTGCAGCGTGTCTGGCTGGCTGTGTGCTTGGCGCAGCAAACCAACGTGGTGCTTCTCGACGAGCCGACTAATCACCTGGACCTGAGATATCAGGTCGAGACCCTGGACTTGGTCCATGACCTAGCCCGTGAAAATAGGCTGGCCATCGGCATCGTCCTGCATGACCTGAACCAAGCCGCCGCCCTGGCCGATCGGCTGGTGCTGATGAAACACGGCCGGGTGCACGCCGCTGGAACCCCCGCTGAGGTCCTCACCGCGGAGAACCTCTCTGAGGTCTATGAGATCACCGTGCAGGTCCGCTCGGACGAGCGTACCCAAATGCTGCGTATCGAACCGGTCAGCCGCCACCGGCAGAATTGACCACCTCTTCTTTTCACAAAAACATTCAATTACAAGGGAAAACCTATGTCTACACTCGCGCGTAACGCAGTCACTTCGGTGGCCGCCCTAGCTCTGCTGCTCTCAGCCACCGCCTGCGGTACCACCGACACCACCGGTTCTGGCACCGAACAGAGCCCCGCCGCCGCATCCGCAACCTGCGCCGATGACACCACCGTCACTAGCACAGGCCCGGTATCGATGACCGATGACCTGGGTCGCACACTGGAATTGGATAAACCAGCCGAGCGCGTGGTGGTGCTCGAATGGCAGGAAATTGAAGATGCCCTGACCTTGTGCGTCACCCCGGTGGGCGTCGCTTCCCCCGATGGATATAGCACCTACGTCACTGCAGAGGAGCTGCCTGAGGGGGTTGCCTCGGTGGGTGAACGCGGCGAGCCAGATCTGGATTCGATCTACGCGTTGGACCCCGACTTGATCATTGTGGACGCCTTTAGTGAAGACGACCCTGTGCTGTCGCAACTTGATAAGGGAGACGTTCCCGTATTGGCAGTCAAGGGCAACGATTCCACGGATCCCATCGGCAACATGAAAAAAGTCTTCGCACAGGTAGCCGAAGCCACCGGCCGCAGCGAGCGTGCTACCGCAGTGCTCAACGAATTCGATGCCCACTTGGCGCAGAAGAAACAGGAGGTCTCCGATGTGAAGCTAGAAACCACCGACTTCCTATTCTTCGACGGTTGGGTTGACGGCTCTAACCTGACTATCCGTCCATACACCGATGGCGCGCTGTTCACGGAGCTGGGTAAAGAACTGGGTCTGACCCCAGCTTGGAATGAGGACATCAATGAGTCCTTCGGATCCGGGGGCGTGAACAAAGAATACGGTCTGGCCCAGACCGACGTGGAAGGCCTCGTAGGGGTCGGCGACGTCAATCTGTTCTACTCTAACGACGCAGGTACCGGGTGGACCACCGAGCTGGAATCTAGCGAGATCTGGAACAACTTGACCGCAGTGAAGGAAGGCCGGACTTTCCAGTTCCCAAATATTTGGGGAGCCGGCGGACCGAAGTCCACCAGTCAAGCCGTGGATGCCTTCACCGACGCACTGACCTCCGCCTCGGAAGCCCAGTAGCGTACAGCTGAAATGAAAATCGCTGAAAAATCCACAGAGCGACAGGTCGTGACCAGTGGTGTCAGCACCCCAGTGACCGGCGCGGGTTATTCCCCCGTGCCGGTCACTGGTACTCGTCTCGCCGCTGGCCTAGGTCTATTAGCCGCCTTAGCGGCAGCGGTACTGGTGGTGGGTGCCTGGCACCTTACCCAGGGGACCTCTGGTATAGGTCTGGGCGAACTGTTGCGCGCCCTGATCGGAGACGACACCCGTATCGGAGGAGTGGGAGTCGCCGAGATCTTCACCGGCTCCCGGCTACCGCGCCTCTGTGCGGGAGCTGCCGTCGGTCTGGCTTTAGGGGTAGCAGGATCTCTGCTCCAATCGGTCACCCGCAACCCGTTGGCCTCACCAGACACGTTGGCTGTCACCTCCGGCGCTTACTTCGCGCTGAGTGTGGCTGCCGCCTTGGGACTAAGCCTGTCCACTTTGGCCTCCAGTACCCTCGCATTCGCCGGCGGACTGCTCGCCGCCGGGATCGTGCTGGCCATCTCCGGGCGCAGCGCAGGCACCGCCACCACCCGGTTGATCCTCGCTGGCTCAGCCATCGCGATGGCTTTAGAAGCAGGCAGCGGAATTATTTTGCTACTCTTCAAGGAAAACACGACTGGCCTGTATGCCTGGGGTTCAGGGTCGCTAGCCCAATTAAATCTGAATGCTTTCCTGCGCAGTCTCCCGGTGATCTTGCTGGTACTAGTCATCTGCCTCTTGCTCTCCCGCCGATTGGACGTACTCTCCTTGGGCGATGAAAACGCAGCGGTGCTCGGGATCCCGGTGCGTTCAACGCGCACCCTTGCCATCCTGTGTGCCGTGGTTCTCACCGGAGTCGCCGTTTCGCTAGCCGGTCCCATTGCCTTTGTAGGGCTCGGTGCCCCGGTGCTCGCACGGCTGCTATCGCGTCGACTGACGGTGTTGCGCCGCCAACTCTTCCTCCTCCCGGCTACGGGACTGATCGGTGCACTGCTGATCTTACTGGCCGATGTTTCCCTTCGAGCCTTGCTCGGTGCCCAAGGCGCGGCCTCCATTCCTACCGGAGTTCCCACCGCGGTACTTGGCGGGGTGCTGATCATCATCCTGGCTATGCGACTGCCAGAAGCATCCAGCTCGCGGAATCCGTTACAGGTGGCAAGCAAATTGCGTAGCCACCGACGGCTCATCCTCACCATGTCGCTGGGTCTCATCTTGTTGCTTGGTGCCGTGATTCTAGGCCTATTGGCCGGGAGCATGTTCCTCAAACTGGGAGATCTGGCTTTGTGGTTCCAAGATGATGCACCTAAGCTCATCACCCGAGCCTTCGCCGAACGTGCACCACGGACCACCGCGGCGCTGGGTGCCGGAGCCGCCTTAGGTCTGGCTGGCTGCCTGGTTCAGGGCACCGTGCGCAATCCATTGGCCGAACCTGGCATCCTGGGCATCACCGCGGGTGCAGGGCTGGGTGCAGCCATAGTGGTCACCGCCTTTGGCGGTTCCCGCTCGCTACTGGTGATTTTTGCGGTCATTGCCGGTCTGACGACCTTCGCTGCCATCACCGCACTAGCTTGGCGTCGAGGCTTCTCCCCTGAACGTTTTGTGTTAATCGGCATCGGGGCAGGCTACACACTCTCTGCGGTCACCACATACCTGTTGCTGAGCATCAATTCGTGGGAAACCCCGCGCATCTACACCTGGCTCTCTGGCTCTACCTATGGCCGTCAGTTCGCAGACGTGTTACCTGTCCTGGTGGTGCTGACATTAGCCCTTCCGGTCGTGCTGCTCATGGGTCGCAAGCTCGACCTACTGGCCATCGACGAAGACCTGCCCCGCGTTCTGGGCATCAGGACCGCCCGCACCCGATTAGCCTCATTGTCCATTGCAGCCTTGCTTGCAGCGCTCAGCGTCGTGGCTGTGGGCGTGGTTGGCTTCGTCGGACTCATCGCCCCTCATCTGGCCCGGTCGATGGTGGGATCCCGCCACCACCGAGTGATCCCGGTGTCCATGGTTTTCGGAGCACTACTCGTTTGTCTGGCCGATACCCTGGGCCGTACCGTGATCGCGCCGGCACAGATTCCCGCCGGCCTGATCGTTTCCTTACTCGGTGCCCCGTACTTCATTTGGCTGCTGTACCGGTCACGCGGCTAGTCTGTAATCGAGGGTCTCAGCCGGCTTCCCACCCACCGAACCAAAGGCTCCCATGGCACAATGCTCTACCCCGTACACGAAAATCCAGAACTTCGACCCGGAACACCACCCGGCGCAACTGCGACATCTGGGTCCCACGTCAGGTCCGTGGGAACGTGGCATTGCAGCTGCCAACGCCCAACTGCTCACCATACAGTCAGCAGGTGCCACAGTATTCGGTGCAGCAATGCTCAGCGCCCGTTCGGCGACTGCATATGTGAAGATCTCTGGCATTCTTGCCCGCGACGCACAAACATATAAAAAACTCGTCCACGCGGTACTGGACTACGCCAGGGAAAAAGATCTAGCCTGTGTGAAATGGGAAAGCTGGACGGACGAACCGTGGCTAGACGAGTTGGCCGAACACACCGGTTTTCGGCCATTGCCAACTCCACGCTGCACCACGGATGGTTCGGCCCCGAGTCCACCATTCGGCTATGTGCACTGGTTGCATCCAGCCCGTTATCTGCGTACCGCTCATTACCAGCAAAGTGAGAACTTCACCTGCGCGGCGGTTGCCGCGCTGGCTGCGCATGGGGAAACCAGCGGCATTGAAACGATGGATAGACTGCGTACCGCCGAGTTGCTACTGTGGCGTCAAGCGACCAACTTTATGGCTTGTGAACCCTTGGGACTCGGGCTGGCCATCGCTGAGCGCTGGCCAGCAAGCTCAGTCCAAGTGTCTTTGGATACCGATAAGCCAGTAATCGTCGACTACTATCCCGAGGTTGAACGCAGTTGGCGGGGCATCTTGCAGGCTGAATCACGCCGCCGTGCCGAAGCGACCGGACTGCCGGTGACTTCTACGCGGATGGAAATCTCACAGATTCACGAAGCTGTAAACCAGGGTGACCAGGTGTTGCTACTGGTGTCGTTGCAACAGATGCTCGGCTACGATGTTCCGCACTGGATCTTGTGCCATGGGACGGCTGGTTCCGCGGAACATCCCGTTATCCTCATCGAGGACTCTTGGGTTGATGTTAGTAGTGCAGAGAGCTGGGTGGATGCCACCTGCCTTCCCATAACTTTCCAGGAACTAGACGCCATGTCTTGTCTCGAGGAAGATGGCTATCGAGCTGCGCTCATTCTGACTGAGTGAACTCTCTAATTTCCGAGCAAGCTCGCCAACGACTAAAGAATTTATCCCACGTCCAGAGATGTCTTGCAATTCAAGAGTTGCAAGACGCCTTGTTGGATGCCACTCCCCTGAGTGTGACTGTTGACATTATTTGGCGGCTAAAGTGCCATTCTAAATGGCGGTTCGTTGGGTTCCGCTAGAAGAACGGTGGCCGAGACGGCCGGTGTTCAAATGCTTAAACGATGGAACGCTTCGCTTCATGTCGCTTGTCACTGCACCTCTGTTTCAAGGGCGCGCAAGACTAGAATTACACGCTAGCGGAGCTACCCTCGCAGGTGGTCTCGGTAATTGTAAAAGCAATGCCGAGCGCCTTTGTGGACGCGAAGAACAGCTCTAGGCTTCAATTCGACGGAGTACGGGGTCTGCGATAAGGCGTGACGGTGCGCACAGAGTTTGACCAAGTTGCTGAAAGGCCTGATCTCTGTCCGTGAAGTAGCCGTAGTCGGCGCGGACAAAGCGTGAAAGGTCATATGGATCGCTACTACTCCGGCCGTCCCAATTGACCGCGCAGCGCCCTACGGCCTCGAAAAGCGTTTCGGAGCCTTGATTCACGAAAGGGGACCCTCCTCGACAGCCAATTGGTCCGAACAACTCGGACACGGGGTGCCAGCCATCGATATTGAACTCGGGCCAGGCTAGCAAGATGCGATTTGGAAGGACAAAGCCGAGGCGGGGAAAACGTGCATACCAAAAAGATCGATCGATGAGCAAAATACGCACCCGAGTGGATACACTGAGGGAACGCGCAACGCTTTCTAATAGCGCCAATCGTTGACTGCAAGAACCATATCCGCGGATTAATGTGCGCGAAGCAGGCGTGTTCTCCTCTAAGGCGTAAACAGCCCGTATTTCATTGCTGATAATCGAGTGCGCCGCCTTGAGCACCTCAATATATTCGTGCGATGGCGCTAGTTCACGTGAACGGGCAACCAGCCCTGCCACAACAGGTGCTTCATAGTCCAGAATCGACGTCGGAGCGACTGAGCCCGGTTGTTCGTGGCCCCAGCCAGATCGGGCTGAGGTGCGCTTGTACCAAGGTGTAATGAGCGATGAAAACGCCATTTAGGTCTTCACCTGGCTCACGCGACCATCTTTGTGTCTGCGCACTTCACGCAATACGATCTGCTCCGGACAAACGGTAGAGAGAAAGTCTCCGACAGAGTGCGCCAAGCGTTCCTCACCGAGGGTGTACAAGATCCGGTTGGCATCACGCCGTTCGGTGACGAGTCCTGCATGGCGTAAGACAGCTAAGTGGCGGGATATGGTCGGCCCGGTGGCTTGGAAGCGTGAAGCAATCTCTCCGGCAGCTAGCTCGCCATCCTTGAGGTCTTGCAGAATTTGCCGTCGCGTGGGATGAGCTAATGCAGTGAATACGTCGGACATTGCGTCTATCATATTTAGCAATATAGCACATATGCTAAATATGAAATTTGGGTTCAACTTCTTCTACCGGTAAAGACCCGTAGAGGACTTTGCCGTAGGACTGCTCAGCGAAAACCCTCGACAGCATTTCTAAAAAATAAGTTCCCTAGTGGGAGCTTGATTATTTCTGAACCGCGTCCTTTACTCCGATGTGCGTCTTTTAGAGATGAGAATCGTAACCCTTAAACGTTATTGCTCATTAGTAGCAAAGACCGTGGCCCAAACTTTGACTTTCTCGCGGAGCTCGAGGCGCACTTCTTGGTTATCTAGCTCTTTACGCAGGATGGAAAGGCTAGTTTCGGCAGCGTCATCGTCCCCACAGTCACTGCCCCCAATATTAGTTTCGCTACTTAATGCGATGTCCTGGTTGGGTCCCCGAAAAGTAGTCCAGTGACTTTGTGAGTATTCGTGTTCGACAATGGACACAGGAGGAATCACAGAAACAATGGCACGCAGACACACACCAGACCAGGTCGTCGCTAAAGTCCGCCAAGGACAGAAGATGCTCAACGACGGCCACACGATGATCGAGGTCATCAAAGAACTGCAGATCACTGAAGCTACTTGGTACCGCTGGATTAATCAGTACGGGTCCGAGAAAAACGCCGAAGCCAGCAAACGCACCAAAGAACTGGAAAAGGAAAACGCCCGACTCAAGAAGCTGTTGGCCGATCAGATGCTCGCCAACGACATCCTGACCGAGGTGGCTAAGGGAAAATTCTAAGCCCCGAACCACGCCGCCGTGCTGTACGGATGGCGATGGGAAAATTCGGGGCGTCCGAACGCTTCGCTTGCCAAGTTCTGGGCCAGAACCGCTCTGCACTACGTAAGAAGAAATCGCCGATGAGCTTTGACGAAGCACAGCTTCGCGCAGATCTGAGGGCCGTCGCGTCTAAGCATCCAACATGGGGCTGGCGCAAGGCCCGGTGGCACCTGCTGGCCGCCGAACGGTGGGCAGGCACCGTGCTGAACGGTAAGCGTGTTCGACGTCTGTGGCGTGAGGAAGGTCTAGTCTGTAAGCCCAAGCGTCGAAAGAAGCGCCGGACCGGCCCGGGAGCTGGGGAGCAAAAGCGTTTGACCGCCGAGTATCCGATGCATGTGCTCAGCTTCGATTTTCAGTCGGATGTGACCTCTTGCGGACGTCATATCCGGTTCTTTAATGGCTCTTCAGAATTGAGAGTGTAGCCACCTAAACCCAACACCCCGGATCCCGGGCATGTCGTCAATGCATTAAAAAGTCGAGGCCTTCCAGAAGAATGGAAGTTACCACACTAACCATTTCTAGAGACCTCGACTGTGCACCATTCTATCTATACCCCCGCAAATCTCACGACTTTCACCAACCTTGACGGACTGGGACTCACCGCCATCGGGCAGCGCCTCACGCCGAAGAAAGCTGAGATCCTCTGCCAAGTGACCAACCCTGACCCATGGTGCCAAACGTGCGGAACGCCCGGAAATCCACGCGATACCGTCACCCGGCGCCTGGCCCACGAACCGTTCGGATGGCGGCCCACCGTCCTGGTGATCAAGCACCGCCGCTACCGCTGCAACCACTGCCAACGAGTCTGGCGTGAAGACCTCAGCCAAGCGGTAGCGCCACGACAGAAAATCAGCCGGACCGGGCTACGCTGGGCTTTGGCCGGGCTAGTCACCCAGCACCTGTCAGTCTCACGGATTGCCGAAGGGCTCGGTGTCACCTGGAATACCGCCAACGAAGCAGTGCTGGCCGAAGGCCAGCGCCTGCTGATAGATGACCCAACCCGGTTCAACGGAGTCAAAGTGTTGGGAGTTGATGAGCACGTGTGGCGGCATACCAAAAGTGGAGACATGATTCGCCCCGGGAATAATGGAGACAGTGAAGCCACGGAAAGGACTTCCCTGTCATGCCCCAAAAGAAGTACCCCCTCGAGCTACGCGAACGAGCAGTCCGCATGGTCCTCGACGCCCTCGAAGCTGACCCTGGTGCCCGCCGCGGCGTCTTCCGCCGGATCGGCGACCAACTCGGTGTGAACCCAGAAACACTGCGGTCCTGGGTCAATCAGGACCAGGTCGATGCCGGCGACCGCCCCGGCACTACCACCGCTGAAGCCCAGCGCATCAAGGACCTCGAGAAGGAGAATCGGGAACTGCGCCGGGCCAACCAAATCCTGAAGTCGGCCTCGGCTTTTTTCGCGGCGGAGCTCGACCGCCCCTCGAAGTAGTCTGCTCGTATATCGACGAGCACAAGGACGAACTCGGAGTCGAGCCGATCTGTGCCACGCTGCGTGCTGCCGGCGTGAAGATCGCTCCGAGTACCTACTATGCCCGCAAACATCGACCAGCCTCGGCTCGACAGAAACGTGACGAGGTATTGAAAGAAGAGATCAGCACTGTGCACGGGAAGAATTACGATGCGTTCGGAGCCAGGAAGATGCATATCGTGCTCAACCGCGAACCTGACTCGCATGGTCGCGGGCATGTGGCCCGTTGCACGATCGAGCGCCTGATGAGAGACCTCGATCTACACGGGATCAAGAGGGCCAAGGCACCGAACACTACGAGGTCAGCACCGCGGGAGAACTGCCCGGCCGATCTCGTCGATCGGCACTTCGAAGCCTTCGCTCCTGACCGGCTGTGGGTGGCCGATATCACCTATGTGCACACGTTCACAGGGTGGGTCTACGTCGCGTTCGTCACCGACGTGTTCAATCGCGAGATCGTCGGCTGGCAGGTCTCGAGGTCGTTGCATACCGAGTTGGCTCTTGACGCTTTGCAGATGGGGATCTATCAGCGTAAACGTGCTGGTCACGACCTGTCTGGGCTGGTGCATCACTCGGACCGCGGGGTCCAGTATCGAGCGATTCGCTATGGCGAGGCCCTGGCTGAGCAAGACGCAGTCGCGTCTGTCGGGTCGAAAGGAGATTCATACGATAACGCCCTCGCTGAAGCGCTGAATTCACTCTATAAGGCCGAACTCATCCGGAACAAGGGTCCCTGGAAAGGTATTGATGATGTCGAGATCGCCACGGCGCAGTGGGTGCACTGGTTCAACACGTACCGGCCCCACGGAGCACTTGGTGGGGCGACTCCCGCCGCGTTCCGAGCCGATCATCTCAGCACGATGCCACGGGCTGCGTAGCTCGTGGGTGAGCCGATGAATTCCAAGTAGAAAACTCTCCATCAAACACGGGGCTTGACACCCGCAGACTTGCCCACCAACCCTTCGGTTGGCGTCCGACCGTCCTGGTCATCAAACACCGACGCTACCGCTGCGGCCACTGCCAACGGGTGTGGCGTGAAGATCTGTCCAGAGCTGCACCGGAACGCCAGAAAATCAGCAGGACCGGCCTGGCCTGGGCCTTGAACGGTTTGGTCTGCCAACACCTCTCCGTCTCACGGATCGCCGAAGGCCTCGGCGTCACTTGGAATACCGCCAACGACGCAGTGCTGGCTGAAGGCCAACGCCTGCTGATCGATGACCCTGCACGGTTTTCCGGCGTCAAGGTCTTAGGCGTAGACGAACACGTATGGAGGCATACCCGCACCGGCGACAAATACGTCACCGTCATCGTGGATCTCACCGCCGTGCGCGATGGCACCGGCACCGCACGCCTGCTGGATATGGTTCCAGGAAGGTCCAAAGCCGTATTCAAGACCTGGCTGGCCGGACAAGACGACCAGTGGAAGCAGGGCATTGACGTGGTCGCGATGGACGGGTTCACCGGCTTCAAAACCGCAGCTGCCGAAGAGCTTCCCCACGCGGTGGAGGTCTTGGATCCGTTCCATGTCGTCAAATTGGGTTCCGAGGCCCTGGATCAAACCCGGCAGCGGGTCCAGCGCGAACAGCATGGCCGGCGAGGACGCAAGGATGACCCGCTGTATAAGTGCCGTCGGATCTTGACCACGGGGCTGTCCTTAGCCACTGACAAGCAGAAAGCCAAGCTTGAGGACCTTTTTACGGCGCCGGAGTATGAGCCGGTTCAACTGGTCTGGAGCGTGTATCAAAAGATGGTGGATGCCTACCGGCAACCGAAACCAGAGATCGGGCGGTGGGCGTTGGAGCAACTGATCAACGGGGTTGGCTCAAAGATCCCGAAGGGGATGCCGGAGCTGAAGAAGCTCGGTGGCACCCTGCGGCGGAGGAAGACGGACATCCTCGCGTATTTTGACCACGTCGGCAGTTCAAATGGGCCTACTGAAGCGCTCAATGGCCGGTTAGAGCATTTGCGGGGTATCGCGTTGGGGTTCAAGAATCTGACGCACTATATCGCACGGTCGTTGCTGGAGACTGGCGGGTTTAGGCCTTGGTTACACTCTCAATCCTGAAGAGCCCCTTAAGGCGCAGCCGATTTCCTCTTGAAGAAAGCGAGCACACCATGAGCACCACCGAAGAACTCATTAAGGCGACCGTCAACGCAGACGGCAGCGCAACCGTGATCATTGAGGGGAAAACCCACGAATTCACGGCAGATAACGAAGCCGCTGCACGAGAACAAACCGTTGAACTGGTCAGCTCCCACGCAAAGAAAGAAGGCAGCGTCGTACGCGCCGTCATGTACGATTCCCAAGGCTCTTGGCCTGTGAAAGTACACCCGAATGGCACCGTGGAGCCTGACACGACGAACCCACCGCAGCGCCGAGAGAAACCAGCACGCCGCCGCGCTGATAGCCCAGTAACCCATGTGGCCACCACCGAACCAGCAGTCATTGACCAAGCGGCCGCACAAGACACTGAGGAAACACCAGAACATCCAGTGTCCGAGGCACCGGCCTCAACGGAACCTACCGCCGAAGGAGAAGAAGCAGCAATGGAAACCGTGCAAGCAAAAGCACCCCAAGGACAAACCACGCCGCCCCCAGCGACGGCAGCTAAAGCTCCCCAAGATAACCCCTTCGCCAAGAAGTCTCCTACCCAGGACAGCGCGACGGCAACGCGCCGCGAAGCGCGGCAAAGCTTCCTAACCCAGGAACAAGTCGAAGAACCAGCCACCAAAGGCTGGCGCGGCACCATGACCCGCATGGGCATCCGCATGGCCCCGAGCGAGGACGAGCGCGCCGAACGTGCAGATGTGCAGGCCGTGAGCCAGCACTGGCCAGGCCCACGCACCATCGCCATTGTGAACGGCAAAGGAGGGGCAGGGAAAACCCCCACCACCGTCCTGCTCAGTGCGATCTTCGCCCGTTACGGCGGGGCAGGTGTGCTGGCTTGGGACAACAACCAAACCCGAGGCACCCTGGGCTGGCGCACCGAGCAAGGCCCGCACGAGGCAACCTTGTTGGAGCTGCTACCTGAATCAGAAAAGCTCCTGGGCACCGGGGCACAATCCGCAGACCTAGCCCATTTCGTGCACCACCAGACCCGAGACCGGTTCGACGTGCTGCGTTCGAAGCCAATGGAATTGGCCAGCGCACAGCGCGTGGATGCCGAAGACGTTGACGCAATTCACCGCGTGGCCTCGAAGTACTACCGGCTGATCTTCATTGACTCAGGAAACGACGAGTCAGATCCGATGTGGCGGCGCATGATCGACCACACTGACCAACTTGTCGTGGCCACTACGACCCGTGATGACCACGCCGAAGCCGGCGCGCTGCTGCTGGAAGCCCTCGCGCAGCAAAACGACAAGGCAAACGCCCTGGCACAAAACGCCGTAGCAGTGGTGACCCAGGCAGATTCCAAAGCCACTACCGCCGACGTGAAGCGCGTGGCCGATGGCTATAAAACCCTGGCCCGCGACGTAGCAACTATTCCATTTGACCCAGCTATCGTTGACGGAATTCTGCGCTACGACGCGCTACGTCCAAATACGCAGCGGGCATGGCTGGCAGCCGGAGCGGCAGTAGCAAGAGGACTATAAGCTAAAGGCTGGCGAAGCCTACGAACGCAAATTTCATTCACTTGAATCTAGGTAGGACTACAAATGGATATATCTTCTCTCCTCAGTGGAGATTCAGTCACTGGGCTACTGGTAGATGGAGAAGACGGAACACCATATGTTGGGGCCACCCTCACAATTGACGCTGAACGTGGGATAGTCCTAGAAATTCCATATATCGAGCATCCCGAAGTCCCACAATTTCAGCATGTCGCTAAGTGGTTTAAAGACCGGCAGGTGCCACCTAACATGATTCTACAAACTGTTGATGGAGACCTCGGACTCTTTGGCAATCAATGGAAAGGCTATAGAGATTCGAATAATCAGTCACTCGGTATGATTCGGCCAAACGAATTGGTGGTGGGGGAATACAACGGCGAATTATCTCAGCCTCTATTACTTGAAAAGGTACGCAGTAGGATCGATGGGTTATCCGAGTGGACTTCGATACGTTCCATAGACTTCACACGCATCACTGATGATCAAGGGCTTATCAAAGAGTTAAACGTCAAGGCTAAACCAGTCGCAAGCGACACATGGTGCCAAGGAGAAGCAACCATGCAGATCGTTTCCGAATGGAAAACCTCATACCCTGACAAAGAGAGCCGCTACGGACTGAACATTGATGAGGGGACAGTACTCGTATCGAACTTTGATTCCCCTAGGTCCTTTAGAGATCACTTAAAAGAACAGAGCAAAGTGCGTGACTTGCTGACCCTGCTCGTTGGTAGATCCATTCATTTCAGGCAGCATAAGGGGCTCTTCGCAGATGAGGGTGTAGCGGTCGGTGGCGGGGTGGGCGCGTCGGTGCGGGGATAGACGTCGAGGTCTCCCGATGATGGAAGTTCTGACGCTCGCCATCTGGAAGACCTCGACATGCCCCACGCTACCTTCTCGTCCCCTGATCTCGATGCCTTCTGCGGCCTGGACGGGCTCGGCCTCACAGCCACCGGCCAGCGCATCGAGACGGGCCAGGCAGTTCTGGAGTGCCGGGTCCTCGCGGACGATCAGTGGTGCCATCGCTGCGGCCAGGCCGGAGTTCCTCGCGGCACGGTCCTCAGGACGATCGTGCACGTCCCCCTCGGCTGGCGACCGACGATGCTGCAGGTCAGAGTGCGTCGCTACCGCTGCCCGGACTGCTGCACCGTGTGGCGTCAGGACACCACAGCCGCTGCCGCGTCCCGCACGAAGCTGTCGCGCGACGCGGTCTTCTGGGCACTCAAGAGCGTGGTCATCGACCGGATGTCGATCGCGCAGGTCGCCGAGAACCTCGGCACCGCCTGGCACACCGTGAACGACGCTGTCCTCGAAGCCGGCTCCGAGCTCCTGATCAACGATCCTGCCCGGTTCGAGGGGGTCCGGGTCCTCGGCGTGGACGAGCACGTCTGGTCCCACACCAGAGGCGGTAACAAGTACGTCACCGTGATCATCGACCTGACCCCGGTCCGCGATGGCACCGGAGCCTCGAGGCTGCTGGACATGGTCCCCGGCCGTTCGAAGAAGGTGCTCAAGACCTGGCTCGACCAGCAGGAACAGGGCTTCCGCGACCGGATCGAGACCGTGGCGATGGACGGGTTCACCGGTTTCAAGACCGCCGCTGCGGAAGAGATCCCGCAGGCCGTCGCGGTGATGGATCCGTTCCACGTCGTCGCCCTGGCCGGTGACGCACTGGACCGCTGCCGGCAACGGATCCAGCAGACCACCTGCGGGCATCGTGGCCGATCCGGGGATCCTCTCTACGGGATCCGCCGAGTCCTCCGCACCGGCGCAGACCTCCTGACCGATCGCCAGTGCGGCCGCCTGAGCAGCGTGTTCGCCGCAGACGAGCACGCCGCAGTGGAGGCGACCTGGGGCATCTACCAGCGGATCGTCCAGGCATACCGCAATCCCGATCGCGTTGCCGCCAAGCAGCAACTCACCGCCGTGATCCAGGACCTCGCCGGCAACGTTCCAGCCTCGCTGACCGAGGTCATCACGCTCGGCCGCACTCTGAAACGCCGGGCCGGGGACGTGCTGGCCTACTTCGACCGGCCCGGCACCAGCAACGGCCCAACAGAGGCTATCAATGGCCGCCTCGAGCACCTCCGTGGCACCGCGCTGGGCTTCCGCAACCTCGCCCACTACATCCTCCGATCCCTCCTCGACACCGGCGGATTCAGACCCCTGCTACACCGTCAAATGCGATGAGCCGCATATCTCATGTGCAGGTCTCACTCCCCGGCGGCACGAGCTCGCGCGGAGCGTAAGAGAAGATGCGTCTGGCCTCGGGCTGTGGTCACGCTTTCGCTGTCGATCGCGAAGACTTCGAGAACCCGAGACTTCGTCAGCACGGCGTCGGGGTGTCCGTGTGCGCGCAACTGCCCCTCGGCGAGGAGGAGCATGTCGTCCGTGTAGCGGATCGCGAGGTCGAGGTCGTGGAGGGCGCAGAGGACCGTTACCCGAAGGTCTTGCAGGAGCTCCATGAGGGCGAATCTGTGCTGGACGTCGAGGTGGTTCGTGGGCTCGTCCAGCACCAGCAGAGTGGGGTCGTGACGGAGGGCTCGTGCGAGAAGTGCGCGTTGCAGTTGTCCGCCGGAGAGAGCCGCGACTGGTTCGGTCGCGAGTTCGTCGAGTCCGACGCGCGCCAGGGTGCGATTGACCTGGTGCGTGGAGAGTTTCTGAGGGCCCAGAGCGACGAGTTCGGTCACGGTGACGTCGGGAAGGGGCCCCGTGTGTTGCCGGAGAACTCCGATCTTCCGAGCCCTGTCGCGAGCGCGCATCGTGCTGATGTCTTCACCGTCGACCGTGACGGTGCCGGTGAAGGCCGGATGGTATCCGGTAAGGAGGCTCAGGAGAGTTGACTTGCCGCATCCGTTGGGTCCGACGACGGCGACGATCTCACCCGCTGCGATTGTGGCGCTGACGTTGTCGAGCGCGCGCCGTGGTCCGTAGTTCACGGACACGGCGTTGAAAGCCACTTCGGATGGCGTCGTATGCGATGAGCTCATGAGAGGGCCATGGCGCGATTCTTGCGCATGAGGAGGATGAAGATTGGCACGCCGATCGCCGCGGTGAAGATCCCGACTGGAAGCTCTGACGATGCTAGCACGGTGCGCGCGGCGAGGTCCGCCGAGCTGAGCAGGATCGCCCCCAGCAACGCAGACACGGGAATGACGCGCTTGTGCATACCGCCCACGAGGAGACGGGCGATGTGCGGCACGATGAGGCCCACGAAGCCGATAGTCCCCGAGACGGCGACTGCGGCGCCGGTCATCAGGGAAGCGAGAGCGAAGACGAGCACCCGGGAACGCCCCGGATGCACCCCTGACGCGGCCGCTTGAGCGTCTCCGAGGCCGAGGAGGTCAAGGCGCCCGCTAGACATTGCGACGAGAACGATCGCGACGATGATCACGGGGCCGATGACGAGCAGCAGTCGCCATTGGGCGCCTGCCAGACTCCCGAGAAGCCAGAACATCACCTGCTGAGTGGCATCGGAATTCCCGGATCGGATGAGGAGAAAGGACATCACCCCTCCGAGAAGTTGACCGATCGCGACTCCGGACAGCACCAGTCGGCCTGCGGACATCCCCCAGCGTGAGGTCGCTGTGGCCGCGACGATGATTCCGGTCGCAGCGGCACCGACGAAAGAGGCGACCGGGAGCAACAGCACTCCGAAGGTGGTAACACCGACGGAAGTGATGACCAGGACCGCCGCGACCCCGGCTCCGGAAGACAGGCCGAGGACGTAGGGGTCGGCGATGGGGTTGCGGACGAGGACCTGTGCGCACGCTCCGGCGACTGCCAGGGCGGCGCCGACCACTGCGGCCTGCAACACGCGCGGCATGCGTAGTTCCCAGACGATGAAATCCAGGGAGCCAAGCTCGGGTTTTCCCGCCACGCGCCCGGAGATGACCTCGATCACCTCTCCGGGGGCGATCGATACCGCGCCGACACCGACGCTGATCACCATCACTGTCAGAAGCAGGAAGAGGAGCCCGATGAGGATGGCGGTCAGAGGGATGGCGCGCAGGGCCCCGGTTCGGCGTCTGCGCGTCTCCTCAGGAAGCATTCGCGACCGCATCCGCGATGATCTGGACGGCGTCCGCATTCAGCAGGCTCGGTGACAGGAGGATGCGCTGCGGCACCACGACGACGTTCTCGTTCTTGACGGCGTCGGTCTCGGCCAACAGCGGGCTGGCCATGATGGCCGCCTTCAGGTCCTCATCGCTGGAATCCGCGAAACCGGACACCACCACGATCACAGCCGGGTTGGCCTCTGTCACCGCCTCCGCAGACAAGCTTGCGAAGTCCTGGAGCTGGTCACGGGCGATGTTGGTACCGCCGGCCAAGGTGATGATGCCGTTCGCTAGCCTTGATCCGCCGTTGGTGTTGATGCCCGCGCCAGCGTCGGGCACGGAGGACAAGCTGAGCACGGGCACGTCTGCGTCCCGCGAGGCCGCCGTCGCGTCTGAGACCTGAGTACGAATCCGGTCGATCAGCTCCTCGCCACGCTCGGTAACGTCGAATGCATCGGAGAGCGCGCTTATATACCTGTACGTCTCATCGATGTTGTCCACCGGGACATCCTGCACCGCGCCGCAGGCGGACAGGGCGGCAGATCCCGCGGACTCCAGCTGATCGACAGACGCGGTGCCGTCGAAACCGCCGAACTCGTACTGCGAGATTCCCGTGACCAGGTCCGGGTCGGAGGCGATCACTGCCTCAGCTGACCCCTGTCCGTCGTCAAGAACGGGCACTGCGTCGAGTTGAGCGCGGATGTCTCCGGAGAAGTCGGTCTTGAAGTCTGGAGCCGCAGTGCCCACAACCGTGTCGCCGAGTCCGAGTTCGATGAGAAAGGCCGCCGCTCCGGCGTCCATGGTCACAACGCGCTCGGGGACGGATTCGAGTGAGACAACCGCCGGGCATGTGGGGTCGGTAACGACGTCGGCGGCGCCGGTGGGAGAAGCCGAGGAGCCGGCGGAGTGCCCGCTGTGGTCGGAATGGTCCATCGACCCGCCACCGCATCCCGCGAGGGCGGCGATCGTCAGGGTGGCGAGGAAAGCAGAGGGGAGGATGCGTCGCGAAGTCACCCCTTAACTCTACATCATGTAGAGATAACGGCCTCGCCGCGAGCTTCTGGATGCCACGGGTACTCCATCACGCTGCAGATTCGGTGAGCGACGGCGCGGGAGTCGAACCGATCTACGAGGTGCAGGGCCATGTCGATTCCGGCCGACACGCCGGCGCTCGTGACGACATCGCCAGAGTCGACCCATCGTTCGCCCGACGAGATGCGCGCTGACGGGTGGGACTTCTGGAGCTGGCCGCGGGCCATCCAGTGGGTCGTCGCATTGATCCCGTCGAGAAGGCCAGCAGCGCCGAGCACCTGGGCGCCAGTGCACACGGACGCCATCGTTGCTCCCTGTTCAGCGAGGCGCGAGATCCGCCCGACCTGTTCGAGATCCCCCGCGAGGATGTCGGCACCGCGACCACCCGGGACTATAAGAAGATCGATGGGGCGGTCGCCAAGGCTACCGTCGACATCGACGGTGAGCCCCTTCGCGCAACGGACCGACTTGCCGTCCAAACTCACCGCACGCACGTCGACGCGTCGGTCACCAAGCTCCGCCCAGAAGCGGAGCACTTCCCAGGGACCGATTGCATCGAGTTCCTCGGCCCCGTCGAAGAAAAGCACGTCGACTGCGAGGTCGGGCGCGTTCGTAGTCGAACCGAGGAAGCTCATCGCATCAACACGAGCGAGTGCGAATGCGCCGCCGGCGTGTAGTACGCCCTCGACCTCGCCGTCCGTGAGCTCACGGTCGGCGACCACGCTCACCGTGGATACGCCACCCTCGACGAGATCGATGTTCACCTCTTTGACGCCGCGCACAGCAATCAACTGCGCGGTGACCGTCTCGACACAACCGTGACAGGTCAAGCCCGTCACCGGGGAGCTCCATGTGTTCGTGCTCATTTTCAACCTTCCGTTAGCTTCGGATGCGACTGCCGTCTCCCAGCCGCACGCGTTCCCTTTCAATCGGGACTGCCGCATGATCAGGTGACAGTTTGACATGACCTATGGCTCGGTTTCCAGTTGACGTCGCTAGTCGATGGTCTTCATGGAAGGCTCTTCGCATGCCACGCCCGTACCCTCCCGAGTTCCGTGCCCGTGCCATCGCTCTGGTCCGCGAGGGCCGCCAGGTCAAGCAGACCGCACTGGACCTGGGCATCCACGAGGTCACCCTCCACAACTGGCTGCGACAGGACGATATCGACCTCGGCCGCCGGCCGGGACTAAGCAGTCAGGAATCTGCCGAGCTCCGCGCGGCGCGCGGCCGTGTCCGCCAGCTCGAGCAGGAGATCGCGATCCTCCGCCGGGCCGCGACGTGGCTCGACGAGGAGGGAGGAGTTGCCCCAAAAGGGCGCACCCGGTGATCGACCGACTCGTCGACGCCGGGGCACCCACAAGCACCTGCTGCCGCCTACTGGGCGTCTCCCGTCAGGGCTACTACCGGTACCGAAAGCGCCCGACCAGTGCCACTGAGCTGCGCCGCCGCTGGCTGACCGGCCTGATCCGGGAGATCCACGTCGCCTCCCGCGGCACCTACGGCTACCGCCGCATCCACACCGAGCTCACCATCGGAATGAACATTCCGTGTTCCAGCCGGCTCATCTCCGTCCTCATGACTCGCGCCGGAATCGGTGGCCTTCCAGGCCCAGCCAGAATCAAGCGACTCAAGGGGGTCGCCACAGCGGACGACCTGGTCAACCGCAAGTTCCACCGTCTCGCGCTGAACGAGCTGTGGGTCACGGACATCACCGAGCATCCCACCCGGGAGGGCAAGATCTACTGCGCCGCCGTGCTGGATGCTTGCAGCCGCAAGATCATCGGCTGGGCTATCGACTCCAAACAGGACTCCACCCTGGTCGTGAACGCTCTGGACATGGCAATCCGTGCACGTCAGCCAGGGCCCGGAGGGATCGTTCATGCGGATCACGGAGTCCAGTTCACCTCCTGGGTCTTCACTCAGAAGATCCGTTCAGCGGGACTGCTGCCGTCGTTCGGGACCGTCGGCGATGGCCTCGACAATGCGATGATGGAGTCGTTCTGGTCGACGATGCAGATCGAGCTGCTGAACCGGAAGAAGTGGAAGACGCGCATCGAGCTCGCGAACGCGATCTTCGAGTACATCGAGGTGTTCTACAACCGTCGTCGCCGGCACTCCTCCCTCGAGTACGCGACACCCCACGACTACGACCTCGCCCGCACCCCGCGGGCACTCACCACCATCGGAAGCTAGCGACCAAGAGTGGAAACCTAACCGTAGGGCAGGTCAGTTGTGGTGTCAGGCCGCGAGGCTCACGGCCGGTTTCATGATGGTCTCGTATTCGATGGGGGTCAATCGGCCCAGGCGGGCCTGTCGGCGGCGGCGGTGATAGGTCCGCTCGATCCAGGTGATGATCGCGATCCGGAGCTCGTCTCGGGTCCGCCAGCGCTTGCGGTCCAGGACGTTCTTCTGGAGCAGCGAGAAGAAGGACTCCATCGCGGCGTTGTCCCCGGCGGCACCGACTTGCCCCATCGATCCGATGAGGTGGTGACGGGTCAGGGCGTGCACAAACTTCCGTGATCGGAACTGGGATCCGCGGTCCGAGTGGACGATGCAGCCAGCGGCATCTCGACGCCTGGATATCGGGCTCTTCGCAGTTGACGGTGTAGTCGGGGGTGGGCGGCTGGTTCGTGGATAGACGTCGAGGTCTTCCAAGATGGAAGTTCCTACACTGCTCATCCGCCGGAAGACCTCGACTTGCACCACGCTACCTTCGCCGCGCCCGACCTGACCACGTTCTGCCGTCTCGACGAGCTCGGCCTCGAGGCCGTTGGGCAGCGTCTCGAGCCAGATCGGGCGGTGATCGAGTGCCGCGTCGTCGAGGACGACCCGTGGTGTCGGAAGTGCGGCGCCGAGGGCGCGCCACGGGACACGGTGACGCGCCCGCTGGCGCATGAACCGTTCGGGCACCGGCCGACGACGCTGCTAATCCGGGTGCGCCGCTACCGGTGCGTGTCCTGCCGCCGCACCTGGCGGCAGGACACGTCGAAGGCGGCCGCGCCCCGGGCGAAGATCTCCCGCGGCGGGATCGGGTGGGCACTCACTGCGATCGTGGTCGACCACCTCACCGTCTCGCGCGCCGCCGCCGGTCTCGGGGTGTCGTGGCACACCGCGAACACCGCGATCCTCGCCGAAGGCAAGCGGCGCCTCATCGACGACCCGGCCCGGTTCGACGGGGTCACCACGATCGGCGTCGACGAGCACGTCTGGCGACACACCCGATTCGGCGACAAGTACGTCACCGTGATCATCGACCTCACGCCCGCCCGCGAGAAGACCGGCCCCGCGCGCTTGCTGGACATGATCGAAGGCCGCTCCAAGTCCGTCTTCAAGCAGTGGCTCGCGGGCCGCCCGAAGCAGTGGCGCGACGGGATCGAGGTGGTCGCGATGGACGGGTTCAGCGGGTTCAAGACCGCCGCCGCGGAAGAGCTCCCCGACGCGGTTGCGGTGATGGACCCAATCCATGCCGTCCGTCTCGCTGGCGACGCGCTGGATGCCTGCCGGCGCCGGGTCCAGCAGGACACCACCGGGCACCGCGGGATGAAGGGCGACCCGCTCTACAAGGCCCGCCGCACCCTCCACACCGGCGCGAGCCTGCTCACCGACAAGCAGCGGGCACGCCTGAACGCGGTGTTCGCGAGCGAGGAGCATGTCGAGGTCGAGGCGACCTGGGGCATCTACCAGCGCATCGTCGCCGCCTACCGGGAACCCGACAAGAAGAAGGCCAGGCAGGCCATGCAGGCGGTGATCGCCACGATCACCACCGGGGTTCCCGCGGCGCTCGTGGAGATCCGCAAGCTCGGCCGCACCATGAAGCAACGCGCCGCCGACATCCTCGCGTTCTTCGACCGGCCCGGCACCAGCAACGGCCCGACCGAGGCGATCAACGGCCGCCTCGAACACCTCCGCGGCTCCGCGCTCGGCTTCCGCAACCTCACCCACTACATCGCCAGGTCGCTGCTCGAAGCCGGAGGGTTCAGACCTCACCTACACCCTTGATTCCGAAGAGCCGCGAAAGCCAAAGCGAAGATGGAGAAGCTCATCACCGCGCTGAGCAAGCGCGTCCCGGACGCCTTGCCCGAGCTGGCCAAGCTCGGCCGAACACTGACGAAACGGGCTCTTCACAGATGAGGGTGTAGCGCGTAGTCAAGGATCGAACGGCGTGGCGCTGCCCGGGTAGGCATCGAGGCCTTCCGATGATGGAAGTTCTCACACTGCCCATCTGGAAGACCTCGACGTGCCTGACGCTACCTTCACCGACCCTGACCTGACCATGTTCTGCCGCTTGAATGAGCTCGGCCTTGAGGCCACCGGTCAGCGCCTCGAGCCCGCCGGTGCGGTCCTGGCCTGTCGAGTCGTCGAACCCGACCGCTGGTGCCGACGCTGTGGCTGTGAAGGAACCGCGCGCGGCACGGTTGTCCGCCGGCTGGCCCACGAGCCGTTGGGGTGGCGTCCGACGACGTTGGAGGTCACGGTCCGCCGCTACCGGTGCACCGGCTGCGGCCACGTGTGGCGCCAAGACACGTCTTTGGCGGCCGAGCCACGCGCGAAGCTCTCCCGGCGAGGGCTGGCGTGGGCGCTGGAGGGCATCGTCATCGCCCACCTGACGGTCGCGCGGGTCGCTGAGGGGCTCGGGGTTGCGTGGAACACCGCCAACGATGCCGTCCTGGCCCAGGGCACACGCGTCCTGATCGAGGACCCGAACCGCTTCGACGGCGTCCGCGTGCTCGGCGTCGACGAGCACGTCTGGCGGCTCCAAGCGAGTCTTCAAGGAGTGGCTCGCCGCTCGCCCTCAGGCATGGCGTGAGGCCATCGAAGTCGTCGCGATGGATGGCTTCACCGGGTTCAAGAGCGCCACCGCCGAGGAACTGCCCGACGCGGCTGCGGTGATGGATCCCTTCCACGTCGTGCGCCTTGCCGGTGATGCCCTCGACCAGTGCCGACGCCGAGTCCAGCAGGAACTGCACGGGCACCGCGGCCGCAAAGACGACCCGCTCTACCGTGCGCGTAGAACGTTGCACACCGGCGCGGGCCTGCTCACCGACAAGCAGCAGACCCGCCTGCAGGAGCTGTTCGTGCTCGAGGAGCACGTGCCCGTCGAGGCGACCTGGGGGATCTACCAGCGGATGATCGCGGCCTACCGCGAGAAGGACCGATCCCTCGGCCGCGCGGCGATGGAGGCGCTCATCGACGCCGTCAGCCAAGACGTCCCCGCCGGGCTGGACGAGTTGCGCAAGCTCGGTCGGACCCTGAAGGCTCGCGCCACCGACGTGCTGGCCTACTTCGAGCGGCCTGGCACCAGCAATGGCCCCACAGAGGCGATCAACGGACGCCTGGAGCACCTGCGCGGCTCGGCCCTGGGCTTCCGCAACCTGACCAACTACATCGCCAGATCCCTGCTCGAGTCCGGCGGATTCAGACCTCAACTACACCCTCATCTGTGAAGAGCCGCATAAGGTTTCTTCCGCACGAGTCATTGAGAAGTCTTTAGCCGGAACTGTACTCGGGAACCCCCTTTCCCCGCTCATAAGCTCGGCCACGGTACTAGAGCACGACCAACCAACTCCTAAAAATCAGGATTTTAATTGGTCCCTAGCTCACTTTGACGAGATCGGCGTTGACGGGCTGCAAGCGTGGGCTGGGAAATATGCGCAATGGGGACCAAAGTTCATTTTTCCTGCGGTCAGCATCTTTTCACGCGATAACGTCTTTGCCGAAGAAAAAGTCAACACTTTGTCGATGACCGTCGAAGCAGCCGGAACGCTTTTAGGCAGACAACTTGGGGAAGAAATTACTTACAAGCCTGGCAAAAAGCCAGGTCCCTCGACGTCAACGTATGTCTACCGTTGCTTAGCAGTGCTAAACGTCTATTGGAATGAGATTGCCCCGAACTGTGTAGGTCTTGCCCGTGGACTTGCTAAAACCTATAACGCAACAAAGCACTACAACAAAGGGAAGTATCCAGAACAGGAAGTGATCGTGCTTTCCAGCAAAGTCTTGGAATATCTCGTTCGGCTGATAGCCCTGTACTTAGTTGATACCAAAGGCCACCTACTCGATAAATACAGAAAGGCACCAGGACTTCTTCGGCTAGGCGGCTGGCACCGACACCTCGCGATTTCGTTCGATGAAAACGGAACAGCGATTCCGTATAACCCTAGTGTTTGATCTTTCGAATTCGAGCGTGTCACACCTCGCTTAACCCTAGGCCTAAGGGGTAGGGTGAAGCTATGAACGTAAAAAGGCGACCACGCGGCTCTATGAAAGAGCCTGTATCTGTGGGATGGGAAATTGACCGCCCGGTCAAAGACCATTTTGCTGCTCTGGCAAAAAAAGCGGGGTATACCAACTCCGCGTTTCTTGAGCTGATGATGCGTTCTGTAGAGCTAGACAAAGACGGAAAGCCAACTTGGATTCCGCCACAAGACACCGAGGGGCAGCTGCCTATCGATAAGCCATAAACGGAAAAGGCCGCGCTGAGCGCGACCTTTTCTAAGAATCCGAATCTGATCTGCCATAACTTTGGCGAGTCTCGCAGACCAGATTGACCAGAAGCTTCCGGTTACCAGCCGGACGCTCCCTTCAGTACATTCCAAAACCAGAAATGCCTATATGTCTATAGTAGCGCCTTCACGCATCCAATCAAGCACCAGCAGTCCGGAAACGGGGCCGCAAGACGCGATACAAGCCACAACGACGCGTCACTGCACCCGCCCGGCAGACGGCCGCGTAGCAGCGATCCTGGCCCATACAGCCCAGGGGCACCGCCCGTTTATCAAGGCAGAAACCCCAGAAGGATTCACTGCCAAGGGGAAAAGCCAGTTCAATGCGGCCAAAGAAGCAATGGCCACTAAACACGCCCACACCCCCGCTCCCCTGCATATCAAGCGTGTCTCACGCGCCCAGGAAACCTCTCCCCGCGCGATTGCCTGGGCAATTCCGACCGGCAGCAAGAAAATCGAACACACCGCCCAAGCCTGGCGCGCCACAAGATCCCTGGACGAGCTGCTGTGCCGCCGCAAAGACTGCAAACGCAACATTCTGGCCGTGCTCTGGGTACTGCTTCGCTACACCGACCACGACAGCATGACGGTGCGTATCACCTGGGACACCATCGCCACCAAAGCACGCGTATCCCGCGCCACCGTAGGCAACGCCCTGAAATTCCTGCGAACCCACGGCATCCTCGGCATCGTCGCCTCCGGCCGCAGCGCCGAATACGCCGCCAAAGCTGGCCAACCAGCCACCAACGAAGCCCCCGTCTACGTCATCACCCGCCCCATCGGCCTCGGACTACGCCCCCAAGACGCCAAAGACACCACCACAACCCGACCAACCCCCCACCCCCCCAACCACACGACCTGTGGAAATAACTTAGAACCCCTCCCCGTAGGGGGGTTAACCACTTACGAAGTAAGTTCCTACACGCGCACGCGCGAAGAAAACACTCATAATGAGCCGCTACGCGGCACTGAAAAACTTTTTGGGCACGGCTCCGCCGTGCGAACTCACCACAGCGATCATCGACCAGTTGAGCTGTGGCCAGCTCACAGAACGATCAGCTCTAGAGGACAGGGGCTATCGGCTGCCGCTGAAATCTTGCGTCGGATGCCAGATTTTGCCCGTTTTTCCAAGAAAAACGTGCTCAACATGTTCAAACCCTTCTTCTCCAACGGATGGACAATCTCAGATATCCAGCACGCCTTGGAATGGCGCACCACCCCAGGCCTGCACGGCAAAGAAGCCTGGGGAGCACTGCCCCAGCACAACCGTGACACTCAGTCCTACATCGACTACTGCCGGATCTTGCGCGCAGCGATCCTGCACCGCATGAACCAATGGCGCACCCCCACCGGAGAAATCATGCTCAGCCGATCCCAACGAGCAGCAGCCGCCAGCAACCACGCACGCGCCGCCGCCCGCGCCGCCGCCGAACGCCGCGCCCAGCAAGCCGCGCAGCGCCCGCAACTGCGCAGCACCGCTTCCCGAGGTGCCACAGCCGCACGCGCCGCCCTGGCTGCCGCACGCCGAACCGGGGCATGTTCCTAGCCTCCTGCCCACATGGGCACGACAAAAGCTCAACCGCAAGCGGCTTTTCTCGCACACATGATGGACAGCAGGAACCAAACGACCGACCGCACACAAGCCACACGTTTAGTACTCGAGTTTGCACACGACACGCGAGCATGACATGTGCACGGATCTCTGACCAGGCACCACTCACCAGAAAACAGCGAAACCCAAACTGTCCGACGATACACCTAGACTTGCCATATGCCCGAAGGAGAAGCAATGACCCCCTACGCAGCAGACGAAGCCGCCCTAAAAATGCGCGAGCAACGCTGATCCCCATCCTGCTGATCCTGGGCGTGATCGTCTCAGGATCGCTCACAGTACTTTTTGGAATCGCACTAGCAGCAGTAATCATGGCTGTAGCCTGCTTGATGCGTATCATCTGGCAGACAGCGCACTTCCAGGGCTACAAAAACACGACCGAAAACCGAACACTCACAATCCTGGGATACAGCGCAGTTCCCATCGTGCTTATTGCGCTCATACTCAACATCTTCATCTAACCAGCACACCAAAAAGGGCCGGCTACATTAGCCGGCCCTTTTTCGCGCATCTACGCCACGTCTCGCACAGTCCAGGAACCATCCCGAGGATGCTCCACCAGATCCCATGCCAGCAGATCCGAACGGGGATTAGCCCCTAACCGCACCTGCACCCTCCACACCGCAAAATCAATAGGATCAGCAGCCCCCTTCTTGATTTTGAACGAGTGGTCTTCCCACCAGTTCACCCGCTCAAAATGACGGCTCGGCTCGACCGCGACCTGCCAGACACGGCCGCCGCGCCGAATCTTCCAAGGCACACCGGCCGCCGTAAAACGCACCTCAACAAATTCGTCAGACATAACGAGCCAAGGCTACGCCCTGGCACAGACAAAAGGACGGCCGCACGCGGCCGACCTATCCCCTACCCCACTCTTTCGTACCTCGTTCCTGGCGCTCCATCATGCCTGGCCGGCCGCTGCGCGCAAGGGCTACGCCCCGGCTCCTCCGAGATTTTCCGGGCGCGGTCGCAAGCTCCCTTATCCCGCCCAGAAATTCTCTCCCCCACCGCCCTACGGGTTGCACTACGCGGCCTTATGCCAGGAATGCTCCGCTTATCAGGAACGAGGTGATCAACCGAGCATCTCATTTAGCCCTAATAGTACTTTTGGAGGTACATCTCATGGCACGCAAGATCAAGAACACCAAGACCGCCGACCAACGCCGCGCCGAAGCCGAAGCAATGCAGGCAAAAATCGCTGAACAGGTCGAGCAGCTGCGCAACAGCGACGCATGGATTAACTACCTGAATTTCGCCCAGGCCTTCCACCGCTACAGCGTAGGAAACCTACTGCTGATCATGGCCCAGTGCCCAGGCGCTACCCACGTCGCCGGATACCGCACATGGCAGAACCTCGGCCGCCAGGTGCGTAAGGGAGAAACCGGCATCCGAATTTTCGGCGGCCGCAACGTCAAATGGACGGCAGAAGACGAGCAGACCGGAGAAGAAAAAGAGCACAGCGCGGTTCGATTCTTCCCCGTGAGCGTGTTCGACATGGCCCAGACGGATCTAATCGACCCAGAAGCCGAAGACCCTAGCACCATCGCCCACAAACTCACCGGCGACGACCCCCAGGGCATCACCCAGGCAGTCACAGACTATCTCACCGGCCAAGGCTGGACCGTCACCCGCGAGCCGATCAGCGGCAGCGCCAACGGCTACACCACCACGGACGGCAGCCGCCAGGTAGTCATCGACGCAGCACTAGCACCAGCACAGGCAGCCAAGACCGCACTACACGAAGCCGCCCACGTGATCCTACACAGCAGCGAAGACGAAGCCGCCGAATACATCGAGCACCGGGGCATCAAAGAAACCGAAGCCGAGAGCGTGGCCTACATCGTCGCCGGAATCCTCGGACTGGACACCAGCGTCTACAGCATCGGCTACGTGGCCGGATGGAGCCAAGGAGACACCGAAATGATCAAGGACACCGCCGCCCGAGTCCTCAAAGCAGCACACCAGCTAGCCGAAGCCATCACCGAGCCGGAGGAAATCAAAGAAGCCGCCTAAAAACTACCACTAATAGTACTATTACCGTTGCTTTCTAATAGCGGTAATAGTACTATTAGAGTTAGAAGGAAGAGTAAAGAGGAAGGAAACCCCATGAACAAGGCAATTTTCATCTACGACCAGCTAGCAGTATGCAGCCCCACCGAAGAGCACCACACCACCGCAATTCAGTTCCGGCAGGTGCTTGGTGTGAACGTGCTGGCATCACTCGGAGCCAGCGACCTCACCGCAGTGCCAGGAACTCACCAGCGCGGCGGCCTGCTGCTGACCGTCCGAGTGCTGCCAATGACCAAGCGCGGCACGCGCGGCACGCAGCCCCGCAAAATGGGCATCATGATCAGCCTGACCCCCGCCGATGAAATCGAGATTGAAGCCCGAGAAATCACGCGCGGCACAGAGCATGCAAAAATCGAGGGAGTCGGCATCGAGCAGCTACAACGCGCAACCCTGGCCATCGACTATGACGGCCCCGAAGTGCTCAACCCGCGCTACTGGACGAACTAACACCAAAAGTACTATTACCGCCGTCGGTGGTAATAGTACTATAAGAGTTACAGGAGAATGTCTAATGCTCACCATTGAACAGATCGAGAATGCGGCCGCCGAGGTGATCCGGGGGATCGCGCCGGAGTACCGAGCAGAGCTAGTCAAGGAAACGCGCAGGCGCTACTACGGCCCCGCCGATGATGCGGCGGCAGTAAGCGACCTCATGCAGAACATTGCAGCAGCTCGCCGCTATCCGACAACATGACGACACTAATAGTACTGTTACCGTTGCTTTTGACTAGCGGTAATAGTACTATTAGAGTTAGAAGGGAAGGAAGGGTCATGAGTTCCGAAATCACCGTTTACACCAAACCTTCATGCGTGCAGTGCAACGCCACCTACCGGGCGCTGGACAAGAAGGGGGTCAGCTACCGCAAGGTAGACATATCGACCGATGCGCAAGCTCTGGAGTACGTGCGCAGCCTGGGCTACATGCAAGCGCCTGTAGTCGTCACGGCCGACGATCAGTGGTCAGGCTTTAGGCCGGACAAGATCGAAGCCCTTGAACCGCAGTAAGTTTACCCAAAAGTTTCACAAAACCCCTTGTAACTCGCTAACTCCAACAGTACTATTAGAATTACAAGGTTCAATCAGCAGGAGGAAAAATGTCCCACATTACCCGCAGTGGAAACCTTGTCAAAACCCCCGAACTGCGCCAGGGCGAGAACGGAGCCTACACTTACGCACGTGTAGCAGTTACCGACCGCATCCGCACCAAGGACGGCTTCACCGATGGCCCAAGCATCTTCTATGACGTGCAGGTGAGCGGAGTTCAGGCCGAAGAACTGGTGGAATGCGCCCAGGCCTCCGGCAACGTGCGCGTGCTGTTCTCGGGGCGCTACCGCGTGACCGAGTTCAAGGGCGCACAGGGAACCACGATTCAGCACCAGGTGACGGCAGACGAAATCGGCATCAGCCTACGCAATCAGTCAGTGCGCGCAGGGAAGCGCAATGCGCAGCCAGCCGCCGTTGTCGATCCCCAGGGCGGCCCCAGCCAGCAGCGCGACACCCACACCTACGGCGAAAACTTGCAGGAACGCCAGCCAGAAAACCAGGACTTCTACACCCAGCCGCAGCAGAACGGCGGCGTGCAGAACCCCTATCTGAACAACACTGGAAACTAGCAGCAGTCGGCAAGTGCGGGACCGAGCGGCCCCGCACTTGCACCCCTAGTAGTACTATAAGACTTGTACCCCTAACAGTACTTTTAGAGTTGTTAGTACTGTTACCACTATTGGAGGTAAGAACGTGAGCGCAGAGATTATCGCCCTGGCCAACCAAAAAGGCGGCGTAGGAAAATCAACCACCACGGTTAACTTGGCGCGCGCAGCCGTTCGGCGTGGCTTGCGTGTCCTGGTCGTGGACCTGGACCCCCAAGGAAATCTAACTGACGCACTGGCGGCCGAGCCGGTGGCAGATGACCAGGTGGGCCTAGCTGACGTCCTGAGCGCCCGAGCGGACGAAATACTTTCAGATGTTATCGTGCCGTCAATCTGGGCAGGCGTGGACATTGCACCGACGGCAGGCGATACCCTGGCATCCGTAGGCGAGGAACTGATCACCACAGGGGCCGGCCGGGAATCAAAGCTGCGCAAGGCACTTGCGGAAGTGTCCGAGCGCTACGACCTAATTCTGGTGGACTGTGCCCCTAGTCTGGACCAGCTCACCATCAACGGCCTGACAGCGGCCCATAAGGTACTAATCGTTACGCAGTCCAAGAAGTGGAGCCTAGACGGCCTGGCTAAGCTGCTACGCACCATTGAGAGCGTGCGCGAGCACTATAACCCAGGTTTGAAGGTGGCCGGTGTCCTGGTGAACCAGCACGAAGGCCGCACTATCGCAGGGCAGACCTGGCTAGACGAGCTGCACGCCGCCGCCGAAGCGCGAAACTTTACGGTGCTTACCCCGCCAATCCCGAAGCGCGTAGTCATCGCAGATGCCACCGAAGCTTCAGTGGCCCTCGATGAATGGGGGAACGCCGAAGCTATGGAACTAAGCGCGATGTACGCCGATCACCTCACCATTATTCAAGGAGTCAAGTAGCTATGGCAGGCCGCCCAACAGCCCGAAAATCGAACCTGGCAGGAAGTAGCCCGGTCAAGCCCGTAGAAGCCGCAGCGGCCGCGCCAGCTGCCGCTACACCGCAGCAGGCAGAACCTAAGAAGGCCGCCAAAGCTGCCCCCGCAGCGCAGAAGCCAGCCGCCGAAGAACCGGCCAAAAAGCGCAAGTACCCACATAAAGTGTCGTTCTATCAGGACATGACCGACACTGACCGGGTGCGCGGAGCCATCCTGCACACGATGATTTCAGAGGGCAACCGCAACCTCTCGCAGTTCATTCACAAGGCAGTGATGAAAGAAGTAGAGCGCCTGGAAGCCGAATACAACGGCGGCAAGCCCTGGCCATCAGTCAAGGCCAACGATATGCCCCAGGGCGCAGCATCACACGGAGAAAAGGAAGACTAATGCGCAAAACCATCATCACGCTTGCATCAATTGTTACGGCCGTAGCTGCGCTCTATCTCGCATTTGCCTATACGGCCACGATTACCCTACTTGGCAATACTGACACGTCCGCAGTCCTAATCCAGAAGGGTTGTTCAGATTACACCGAGTTCGTGTTGAACCGGACCCACGAGGGAATGGACACCAAAACCATCGACAAGCTGTGGAACGAGCACGCAGCGCCAACGGTAGACCCGGACGACCGCTGGAACACCAACGATACATGCGGAACCGTCGAATCAATCGCGGCCTACGCTAAGACCAAATAGAGCAGGTTCAAACTGTAGGGCCACAGAAGGATACTACTGTCATGACTAACAAGAATGTTCAGGTCGAAGCTTTCCAAGAAGCAGCGGCCGCATTGAAAGCAGAACGCTACTGGGATCATTCATCGGTAGATTCCCAGATCGAATTTTTGAACGCTCTTAGCGACGTGGCGCGAGAAGTTGCTTACCAACTGGACCGGTACAAAGTTCTACAGCCTGAAGCGGTCAAGGCGTACCGAGCCGCTGCCGCCGAGCCGCTAGGCCCATCCTTCCAGGAAGACACGGCCGAGCTGCTTTTGATGGGATCGCTGCATAACCATATTCAGCAGCTCTACAAATCCGCTGTGCCAGGGTCAACCTTCTTAGACCGGCATGATGGGTAAAGCAACGCGAAATGCTATCGCGGCCAATAGAGCCGAAAGAAGACGATGACTTCTCAAACGCTAAATAACCCTGGATCTGCAAATGGCCAAGAGGTTGTTAAAAAGAGACACGTGAAACTAGCTACAGAATTGGTGAAACAGCGCTACACCTTCCGGCCCATGGCAGAAAAGGATCTTCCTGCTGTGACGCAATTTGTCAGGGCGAATATCCAGGTTTCTGATGGGTTTAGTCTGACCACAGACAATCTGGGCATGCTCGTAGAAGATGCTAGCGGCACATTATCGGCAGCAGTCATCGTGGAAATGGGACTCTTCGAAACGGACACGATTATGTCTGTTTCTCATGTCGCAACCGACCCCGACCATCGAGGAAAGGGCATCGCAACTGTCATGTTGAACATGCTGCACAATATTCCTGAGTCATACGGTGCGCCGCAGCCCACCTTGACTATTGGGTTTACGCATCCAAAGGCCATCAAACTGTATCGACGCGCAGGCTTTAACGTCGGACAGGAAGGTACAGCAACCCCGTCAAGCCCAAATGGAATCTTCCCGGAGACCCGCAGCAGCAACCCTGCATTTCAATATCCGTTCTACCGCTAGAAAATCTGGTTGATCCAATAACGGTCGATATCTAAACTGTCCAGTGCATTAAGGAAGATCTCCCTATGAAACTCTCAGAAGAAGATATTGAATCACTGGCCGTCGCGGTCGATTTTGTACTTAGCGAACTTGACCAAGCCGAGCAGCGAGTGAGTTTTCCTAGACCTGGTGAAAAGCCGAGCAGCGAGGACGCAGAGAACGAGCGCACCAAGCGCGACTTCCTCAAGCAGGAGCGGAGGCGGTATAAGGCCATACGTGCAAGGCTTGTAGGGAACGAACAGCACGGTGTTTCGGTCGCGCAAGAGTTCCTAAACATAGCTCTAGGCCTTGAATCCACGACTTTTCCAGACGATGACAGCGAAGAGTCTTATGAACGGTGGACTACCGACCAATAACGGTTGTTTTTTTGAGCTGAGCTCCCGATCTGATGCTACCGCTCGCTATTCTGGCCTTCGGGCAGTCGCGCAGGACTGGAAGTACCTTTTTCTGAGATTTCGAATGATCCAGACGGCCGAGCGAGAACGATTCCCAAGGCTAGCGTCAGTAGGAGTAAGCCTTCGCGGAAGACTATGCCAATCGCAGAGAGAACAATATTCTCAGGTAGTGCCGTGAGAACCCAATCGCCGAGGTCGGTTGGTTGCATAAGCAGAAAGAGCAGTCCGGCTAGGCCCCAGCGCCGGGTACGTGCATTCAGGGAGAGGCGCAGGACGATAAACACCAGGAACACCCAATGGTGTATCCAGCTAACCGGTGAGAGCAATTGAATGCTTGCGCCTACAATAAGAACTGCATCGAGGGTTCGCTGTGCTTTGTGCAAACGGTAGGCAGTAGCCAAGGCCGCCGCAGCTACGCCAAGGATGAAGAAGGCCTTGACTCCTAGGGGGGCGTCCGCCCAAAAGTATGCGAGAGCGCCGGAAATCGAATTGTTCCCGCTCGTTGCGAAATTGCTGCCCAGATCTACTTTGTCGCTCAGCGACAAGATCTCCACGCTCAGATAATGCCATGTATTTACGGGGAAGAGTACCGCGCCGATGGCCAGGGTGCCCAGACCTCCTGCGCACATCCATATTGCTGCTCGGAACTGGCGAGTAGCGAGAAGATAAAACAGGAAGAATGCAGGAGTGAGCTTGATGCCTGCTGCAATGCCAGTCAATAGTCCGCGAGGCAGCCAAGAAATCCGCTGTGTCTTATTAGCCGCCAGATCATAGAGACAGGCAACAGCTAGCAAGATATTGATCTGCCCGAAAGCGAGATGCTGAGCGATCACGGTTGTTCCGCTCAGCAGGAGAAACAGGGCGATAACAAACTTGGATGAGGGATCGTGGCCGATTGAGCGGGCCAGGAACCTCAGTGCCCAGGCAAGTCCGCAAAGCATGACGAAGGTCCAGACAACCCAAGCCAGCATTGGCGGAAGCAAAGTGAATGGTTGGATGAGTAAAAGGGTGAAAGGGGTGTATACGAAAGGCAACCCCTCATCCGGCAATCGTCCGCTGAAAATATTGTGAGCGTAGATATTCTCAGTTGTGAAAGCCTGGCGAGCCGCATCGTAGTAGACAAAAAAATCTACAGGCATGTAGGTCAGGCTTGATAACGCCAGACATAGAAAAAGTAAGGTCATTGCCAGCGGGAGAAGATACTGAATTACGTATTTCTGCTGTAACACTGGCAACGACCTTACTTGTCTACTGGTTAGAGATTCTCTCTACCCACCCTATGACAATTAGCAAGAGCGAAGATAGAAGGCGTTGGTGATTGCGTAGATGCCGCCATCGTTCTTGCGTAGCAGGGTCGAACCAGGGCCAACGCACTGACCGTAGTTTCCTACAACCTGATCAACCTGGATGTAGGCTCTGCCTGAACCGCAATGATTGTAGTAGCTATACCCTCCGCTGACGTAATAGCCGCATGGCGCAGCTTGAGCGGCAGGGGCTGCTATGACTGCCCCTGACGCAATTATGCCCAGCGCAAGCGCGGCTCCAGTTAGGCGTTTCTTCAATCCGATCATTGGCTTACCTTCTCTTCTGAGGTGCAGTGACAAGACCAGAATATGTATATAAAGGTTTTTAAACCAGTAGTGATATTTAAATATTTTGAGTGTAGGATACGCAAATCAAATACTTGGAATAAAAACAGGCGCCTTCCAGAATTGGTGGCTAGAGCGGTGTGCGGGTCTGTAGCATACGCTTATGACCGCAACAATTATTCGCCCGCTTAGGGGCAGGATTCAGGTAAGGGGCTTGAATGCTCCCCGAGATGGACAGCCAACGAACAAGGAGATGTTCAGAACGGCAACTGGCGCTGCCATCCGACCAACATGGGTTGTGGCCGATCCTGGGGAACCGGGCTGGAAAGGGTATTGGACGATCGCACGTCAACATCTAACGGATGTTGCTGAAGCAGTAGCTATTCGCGATGGACTTGTTCTCATTGATATGCATTACAGCACGGCTGAGCAGTGCGATACGAGATGCCAGACAGCTGAAGGTAATGACTGCACGTGTTCCTGTGAAGGCAAATACCACGGCAGGGGAGAGCATGCTGCTTGGCTCGAAGTCGGCGATACAACGCTGTTTCGTGGGGGAGACGAGAAGATCGTGACGCGTTCTCTCGACGGCCAACAAGCCCTGCGGGATCGGGAAGATAGGTTGGCTGAACTGATTCGTCAGATTGGAAGGTGATCGGCTTTTCATTTGGATCCAATAACGGTGGTTTATGAGGCAGTTGTCATGATCCAATTCTCACCCAAATTTCCCGCTCAAGGTTGGGCAACTAGCCACAATGAGACGACCATTGGGAGAGCTACCACCGCGCTGCAAGGCATCTAGCAAGCCAGCAATAGCACCTGCTGGATGGAAACGTTAACCACCACCGACGGAACCTACCCATCCCTAGGAGACTAAACACCGATTGAGGAACACCCCGACCATTGGGGCCCACTCTGCTGCGGAACACCCAGTGCTCTCACTAGGCGAAGCTATGACGAGACAAGCGCCTAGACCGCCACGGTCAGTGACCGGATCAGAAAAGGAACGGGAGATCCTGGAGCCTTAGATTCTTGCTTTGGTTGCGAATAATATTCTCGATTCAGGGGTTTTTCACGATGTCTATGCGGTAGTCTCCTGGCTGCCAATTGTCCGTAGGATTCATCGAGAATCCTTCGATGTAGAGAGATCCGTCGCCTACACGGCTGGCTTCAAAAGTGAACTGAACGGCTCTGGCTAGCGCTCCCCTGTCTGTCAGGGTTGAGTGAGACCAGCCCCTCATAGCAACCCCCGCCTCACCCCAGACAGGGCGAGAACAAGGAAACTCAGCGCACCATGAGCATCACCACCTTGAAGCAACCAGCCCCTGATGTGTCCGAGAATAGAAGCATGGATTCTTCTCCACGCCCGGACCAGCCCCGACGCCGTGCCATCAGCCCCGCTCAGAAACTTGCCTACCTCGAAGGCTATGACCAAGCCATCCAAACAAGTGAAGGCGGCAGCTACCTACGCGCCAACGGAATCTACTCCTCCCACATCGCTGAATGGCGCAAACTCCGCAACGCAGGGATCCTCGACGAGCACGCCACCACAGCTCAGGGCGGAACGGCACGGACCACGAAGAGCAAACTCACCAAAGAACAAGCAGAAATCGCACGACTGAAGAAAGAATTAGCTGCCCGTGACGCGAAACTCGCGACCACGCAAACCGCGCTAGACATCATGGGAAAAGCACACGCGCTCTTGGAGCAGATCTCGAAGAGCGCGGATTCCGAATAGACTCCCGTGCGTTCATGAAAAACGTCTTTGACCAGCTCGTTGAGTCTGGGATTTCGACTCGCCGAGCCAGTTCTCTGGCTGGTGTCAGCCGAGCCACGATGGCCCGCCACAAGCGTGCTGAACGTTTTCCACCCAAGCCAGTTGATGCGCCTCGTCCAGCACCGGCGAACAAACTCACCGAGGCTGAAGAAGCGTTGATTCTTGAAACGTTGAATAGCGACCGGTTTGTGGATCAAGCACCAGAACAGATCTATGCTGTGCTGCTCAGCGAAGGGACCTACTTGTGTTCGGTGGCCAGCATGTATCGGCTTCTACGTCGGGAAAAACAAGTCGCTGAGCGCCGGCGGCAGGCACGTCATCCGGCCCGGAAAGTCCCTGAATTAGTGGCGTATCAGCCTGGTGAGGTCTTTTCGTGGGACATCACCAAATTGGCGGGGCCTCACAGAGGGACCTACTTCGGTGCGTACGTGATGATCGATATTTACTCTCGTTATATCGTCGGGTGCCAGGTCCACTTGCGGGAGTCTGGGGCTTTGGCTGAAGCGTTCATGAAGCAGGTTTTTGCTCAGGATCAAGTCCCGCAAGTAGTTCATGCTGATCGCGGGACGTCTATGACGTCCAAACCGGTCGCGTCGTTGCTCTCTGATTTGGATGTGTTGCGTTCGCATTCCCGGCCGAAGGTGAGCAATGACAATCCGTATTCCGAGTCGTGGTTTAAGACTTTGAAGTATATGCCGGTATTTCCTGAGCGGTTCGGTTCGTTGGAGCACGCCAGGGATTTTATGGGCCGGTTTGTTCATGCGTATAACACTGAGCATCGCCATTCAGGATTGGGTTTTCATACTCCTGCCGACGTGCATTTCGGGATGACTGGGCACGTGGATGACCAACGCCTAGCGGCGTTGGAAAAGGCATGGGCGGAGCATCCTGAGCGGTTTGGAAAGAACCGGCTCCCGAAGAAAATGTTGCTGCCTGAAGCGGCTTGGATTAACGAACCGATCAAGCAGGAAGAAGGAGAAAAGCTGTTGGTCTAAGACTTAGTGGTCTCACTTGACTTGAAAATTTCCGTTGCCGCCCACCAGAGACGATTTTCCCCGCCATCGAGAACAGCCGGTACCTCCACCGCTTAAGATCCCAGACCGAAGCCTTATGACCGCCAGGCAGCACGGCCAGTTGCAGCCATGCGACCAAGTTCACCGCGAACATTGCCAGGTCAGCCCACGCCTGGTTCGCAGCAAAAGACCAATACGGTAGCTTCCCCAACCCCGCATTCTTCAACGTTTTGATCCTGTTTTCACACCGGCCACGGGCACGGTGCCGGGCATCGAGGAACGCCACGTTGAACCGCGGAGCATTGGTCAAGAACGCTGTCACCCGGTTCCCGTCGGTATCGAACAAGTTTGCTTTCGCACCGGGATGCAACGGCTCAGCGCGCAGATAGATCCTTGTTCCTGGTGGGTAGTCCTTCAGCTCCAAGACTTTGCTCGCGTCAATCACCCACGCGTCATCACGCTGCTGCCCGTCAGCGGTGAGTGCTGGTTCCCAGTACTTCTTCTCATCGATCCACCGGACGAACCGTTCCTTGATGACCGGCAGCGAATATGAGGTGGAGAACTGGATCCCCAACGAATCCAGGTGGTGCAAGAACTCCCGGGAGGACCCAGCATTATCGGTACGGACCAGGATCTTCTCACCGACCAGGTTTCCGTGCTCGTCATAGAAATCATCAGGCAGCTGGGCCAGTGCTTGGCCGAGCACCTCGATATGGGATTTCGCGGAGTTTGCGCCCCGGTTTCCCGGGCGCAACTGCACGGCGAGGACTTCTCCGGTGCCGTGGGCTTTGCCGTAGTCAGCCATGGCGATCATCGGTGAAAAGCCGTATCCGCCTTTATACGTTCCTGCGCTGGATTCTTTCTCGGAATGGACATGAACTAGCGACGCATCGATGTCGATAATCAGCGGATTGGTTGCCGTAGCCAGCCGGGCGGGATTCCGGGGCCCGGCCGCCGTCCAAACCTTGGAACGCAGACTCCGGGTCATGGTGGCGAACCCGTAGGAGAGAGCTTCTGGTTGTTCCTTGATCCGGCCCATGAATCGGCTGATTGTGGCATCCGACGCTACAGGACCGAAGAGGTCTGGTGCGGCTCGTAGCTGGTCGATGTCTGTGGCTTGTTCACCGCCGGCCGCCAACGATAGAGCCAATGCTCCGAGGATCTTGCCTGGACGGTGCGTCGCGGAGGCTGGCACGAACTGGCTGAACCGGTCCTCGCAGAGGCTGCGGAAGTCCAAGGCGTTCAGGAAACTGGTCAGTACAGATAACCCTGCGTGAGAGACCAAGGTTTGGCCGGTGAGTTGGGTCGGGATGGCAGGGAAAACTTGGGTAGAATGGTTCACAGAAAAGGTGATCCTTCGAACGGGTATTTTGGAAGCTTAGACACTCCCATTTTCCCAGTTCAGATCACCTTTTCATCTTTTAAGTCAGTTAATGACTACCGGCCTTCATGAAATACCCGGGCTAAGCCGGCAAGGGCAATGATACCTAGCCAGGAAGCTGCCAGCTCGCTGTACATGCGTCCTGGCTCACCGAGTTGCAGATTGCGGTGCAACTGGTCGATCCAGGTGCGTAATGGCAGGGCACCACTGGTTCCGTAGGCGGTGAGATCGCCGCGGATTTCAGCGGTGGCAGGGTCCACGAAGATGGCCCTGGTTTCGCTCTCGCCCAGTGCTGGGTCGGCATACATCACCCGCGTGGTGTCCCCTTCATTCGGTGCCGGACGCACCGCGACCAAGGCCTCGCTGCTACCCATATAGGAGTTGGCCGCTTCGACTTGATCAGCTAGCGGCAGATAGGAATCAGCAACCGGTGCGTGCAGTTCTTTGGCGTAGACCGCTTGTTCGATCTGCGGCGTGATCGCGTATAAGGCTCCGCTCACGGCGGCGATGAGGATGAACGGACCGATGAAAATTCCTGCGTAGAAATGCAGCCGAAGTAGCAGTTGCCCAAACCAGCCTTTGCGAGTCGGACGGGAAGGCATGGAAGGCGGTTGGGATTCCGGGGGGTGCGGTGTCTAAAAGTGTCATGAGTAATCCTTGAAAGAAGAGAAATAATAGGGCTGGTCATGCCTTGAAGAGGGTTTCACCGACGAATCCTCCTTCGGCACAGCCTGGCGGGATGAGGAACACGGCAGAGCCGATCGGCGTGGTCCACTGGTTCAGCGCGTCAAGCTCCGCCAGACGTTGTTGCAACGGGACATATTGCTTGGCCACGCTTTGTTGGTAGGACACGAAAATCAGTCCCGAATCGGAAATATCGGTTCCAGTGGGCTGCTCGTCATAGTTGTATCCCCGGCGGAAGATCCGCTCGCTGGGGTTCTCTGAGCGGGCGCGTCGAATGTGTGCATGGGCGGGAATGACCGTGAATCCGAGAGCGTTGGTTGCTTCGAAATCGGGTTCGTCGTGTTCCTGACTGCCGGTGGTGGGGGCACCATTCGCCAAGGTTCGTCCAACACTGAATTCTCGACCGGAACGATCCACTTCGTCCCAGGTGTCGACGTCCATCTGGATGCGGCGAATGACCATGGTGGTGCTTCCATCAGGGTTCCATACCAGCGCGTTGAAGTCTGCGGTCTGCGGCGAGGGGTTGACGGTTCCATCAACCTGGCCGAAGAGGTTACGCATCGTCGTGCCAGTAGCTTCTGATCCTCTAGAACGGCGGAATCCTGGTTGCACCCATTTCACCGATGCGAACCGTCGGGCATCTTTGAGCAGCATCCGCTGGGCATGAGCCACGGTCAGCTGATCATCCGAGGCGATATGCAGCAACAGGTCTCCGTCGTTCCACCGTTCTTGCAACCGATCGATACTGAACTTAGGCAGTGGCTGAATACCTGCGGCAGAGGATCCTGCCAGCTCCACCAGCTTCGGGCCAAAGCCGAAGGTCACGGTCAAGCGGGCAGGAACTGCTCCTAGTTCCGGTTCGGTATCTGCCAATGCAGCTTGCCCCTGGGTGAGCCTTGCTGCGTCATCTGTGAGCAGTCGCAGGAGGCGCTGCACTGCTGCACTGTCCACCTTTTCATTCAGGGCGAGAGAGATGTAGGTGGCGTGGGCTTGCGGTTCCGTAGCGATGCCTGCTTGGTGGGGGCCATAGAACGGAATCACGGTGTTCCCGTGCAACTGATCCGCTGCCTCAGCGGGCGCGGTGGTGCTAGTCAAGGACTCAATGCCGAGGGCTGCGATCGCTCCCAGCCCAGCGGCGGCTCCACCGAACAGTACTCCGCGCCGACTCGGGCCACTTTGAAAGGGTGTCTTTTCGTGGGGCATTAGTGATCGTGGGCGCTTTCCGATGCGGAATGGTCCATATCCATGGTGCTGTGGTCCATGTCCCCGTGCTCGGTGCCTTCGTATTTTTCGTTGGCTCCGGCGAACTCCTTGACGGGGGCGGTGACATCGAAGGTGGTGTCATCGGAGAAGGTCAGGGTCAGGTTCACATCATTGCCTGGTTGCAGTGGTTCGGTGAGGTCCATGAGCATGATGTGGTCTCCCCCGGGTTCCAGATGCAGTTCGCTATGGGCGGGGATGGTGAAGCCACCGGTTTTTTCACGCATGACCATGGCCCCGGATTCATTGGCTACGGTCTCGTGCAGTTCCAGGTCGGTGGAGGCAGGGCTGGTCACGGAGGTAACGGTGATGTCGTGGTCCCCGGTGTTTTCAATGGTGCCGAATCCTGCGGACATGCCTTCGTCAGCGGCCTTCACCCACGGATCTTTCATGGTGACCGTGGCATTGGCCGGTGATGCGGGGCTGTTCTCGGCGGAGTTTGTAGCGCAGCCGCTCAGGGTGAGCAGGGCAGCGGCACAGAGGGCAGCGGTACGCAGAGCAAAAGAGGTGTTCAAGGTTCATCCTAAAAATATGGAAGCGCAGACAGCGCGCTTCGAAGGAGATATGCTGTTGAGCCCAAAAACTCTGGATGCCGAGCAATATGCAGGGCAACCGGTTGTTGGGGATGGCATGGTGAGGGAATGCCCTCAGAAGAAGGGCATGGAAGTCTATGGTGTAAGCGCACTGTGCGGATTACTGAGCGACGGGGCGCGAAACTATGCAGGCAGTTGCTGAGCTAGGAAATCATCACGATGAATAGTTGTGCGTGAAGCAGCATGCCAGGCCCGGGTTCAAAGCGGTCTTGCATACGAGCAAATTCCTGTGGACAGCAACACGAGACGCAACAAATCCGCCTGTCAGTCGTCAGTAAGGCAGACGTAAAAAACCCACAGACGCGTTGATCTGTAAATGGGAGTGATCTTACACCGTGGTGAGTGCGGGTGGACCCCGACGAATAACCGACGTTGAATACACGCATATCGTGCAGGTCGGGATTTCACGCGGGGCAGTGGGAGTCGGCTGTGGGTGGATTAGCTGGTAGGCGAAAGTAACTAGTCGCCACAGCAGTTTCCAGGTCAATAGGTCAACGATGTTAGCGGCAGCGATGAGCATTTGTTCGCTACGATGCAGAACCAGCACGGTAGCAAGGCCCGCCATGAGGTGGGCTAGAAGCATCGTGGTATCACCATGGCTCATGGTGGCAGCGTCGACCGAGGTAGTGACATCTATGGGCATAGTCATCCCATGATGCGCGTGCATGCCCTGCCCGCCAATGATGGACGCAGCTGAATGCCCGGCCCCCATCGAGAACAACAGATGAAAGAGCAGCTGGCTGAATCCAACCATCCCGGCCAAGCGCCACAGGGTGAATTGTCGACCGCTAAGCAACATGCACACTAGAAACGACAGCGCGAGAGGCAGCGCGACGTTCAGGAGTCCTGGTACGTCTCCGCCTGCGAGTACGTGGGAGCACAGAGAAACGAACGTCGCAAAGAATGCGGCGGTCGTGCCTCTGAGAACACGTGTCGAGCGGGCGGATTTTTGCACACCCCTAGTATTCCAGACTGAGCGCTGTATTTCGACATCCCGTAAAACTGAAGTGGTAATGGCCCCTGTTTGCAGAAGGACCGAAAACGGTCATTTATGGGACGCAGGATCAACTGCTCGCGCCTTATCCGTCAGTGAGCGGATTCGCAGTCTTTTCGGATTCCCGAAACCTGATTCCGGAACGGTATTTCCCACAATCCATGGTCAGTGGTTTACGGGATGCAGCTGACTTCAGATTTTTTGGCTGATTTTTAGATTTTTGAGTCGTGCCCGAAAGAGGTTGTGTCTCCAATGGTTCCGTCTTGCGGTCCACCGTGAATAGAAGATATTGACCGCGAGGAGAAACACGGCCATTCGGATGCCTCGAGTGGCTGTTCACGGGAACCGGGTGAAGAACTGCCGGTGAGGCCTGCGTCATGGCGTAGCATGCCGGTGTTCCTTTAGGCTTGGCCGGGGCAATCCCATTTCGCTTTACTTCGGTGCCCGCGTCCTGTACTTCAGCAAAGACCGATTTTTCTTGGCTGGTCACGGTTCTTGTGGGGTTGCTGAGTAAATTTCTCCGGTCTTGATCTATACCTGTTACCCGGCCGTAAGGTCAGAGGCCATAGAACTATTGGACAACCCAGGAGTTCATGTTGAACACCCACCGCAAAGACATTCATCTATCTCTCTCACCTGACCAGTACGATGACTTGACCAGCGCTTTGGAGACCCACCTTAACGGGTTACACCAGTTCGCCAAGGAGTCGGCTTTAGGTTTCGGTTTAGAGACCACTTATTGGTCTCACCGCGTTGCAGAAGTCCAAGGACTGCTCGAAGCTGTGCATCGTCTCGCGGCAGAAGAAAACCCCGACGCGGTGAACCAAGACCTGCAGCGCCTTTCCCACGATTCACATGAGCATCCGCACTCGTAGCACGCACCACAGGCGTGCTCGATTAATGAAGCGAAAGCGGAGCCTGAACCTCTTCAGCTTTCGAAGCTGAACGAGGCTGATCAAACCGGTGATAGAACGGCGCAATAAAAGACTTACTGGTAGAGAGCTACGGATTTAGCTGTGCGGCATGGCCGATGACTGGCCTTAAGCCGCAATGCTCCTTTCTCTGCCATCCGAAAGTGTGCGGAAAGGGTCAGAGGCTCAAGCGCTGCCCGTAGCTTTTCGTGTCTGACACTGGGTGGAATACCGGGATGGGCAGTGCCACTGCGCAGGAATCCCAATACTTTACTCGGAAAGTTACCGCGCCTTGATTCTCTGTGCGAGCAAAAAGCTCTGGGATGTGAGTTGTAGCTTCCTCCGGATCGACTGACTTCAATACGGGGTTCGGCGGGGAAACATAGAGGAATTTAAGTTCATCAGAGCCAGCGTCGAGCATAGCGACCAACGCAGATCGCCCGTGCATGGATACCATGCCCATGACGTCGTTGAGAAGTTCGGCAGGATCAGCCATGACCACTGGCATTCCCTGAGCCCAGCCGTGCGCGGCGAGGTGTGCGCGTCCTTCACATGATCCGAGCAGATCGCTGACGCGTTCGGCAGTTTGCGTTCTTACGAGACGTCCTGGCATTGGTACTACCTCCACTGTGTTCTTGAGTCTTCCGAGTGATCCCCATCAGCTTGGAACAAGACACAACGCAGACTGGCTGCCTGTCGCTGCGGTTCTTAGTGTGTTGTTTCCACCCTAGGATGATCAGCGCAACAACGCTACCGATTCAGGTAAACGTTAATAAAAGTTCACGTCAACTCATCAATTGGCAGTTTTTCAAGGAATCAAATTGCCTGTGGAAAGAAAAAGTGGATTGGCGGAAGAATGCCGAAAATGACTAGTCAGACAGGCAAAGGCTGGGGGCCGCGCGTTGCTCAGAGCGCATATGAAGCGTCGAAACTGGGGATCGGTGAGGATTCTCAGAAATTTAAAAGGTTTGACTAGGGAATTGGCACAAGGCTCAGCGATTATCAGATGACAGCTGGGCATCCGCCGCCCTGTTGTCGTTGCTGACGTAGAGGGGGATCTGGTGAAGCGCGGCGCTATGAGCCCAGAAATGGACGCGAAAGCGCGTGATCCTATTCTCGCTGTGCCTGACGCAGAGTTCCGCGAGCGTAGTTCCCGATGGCAGAGGAACAACTCTGGTGAAGAGGGGGCTGGGGATGGTGACATGCCACAGTTGCAAGGCGTCAGTTTGAGCGTTGGTGAGCACCAGAAGCACAGCCCGTCCATGGACGGAAACAAACCCCATGACGTCTTCCACCAGCTCATCTCGGTGGGCAAAGACTACTGGCATGCCTTCCACCCATCCATACGCGGTGAGGTGCCTTTGAGTTATAGGGCAGTGCAGCAGCTCGTTGAGACGTTGGGTGGCGGGGGTATGCAGTTCGGGCGTGTTCATATCTTCCTCCATTGAGGGCAGCTTGCCCTAAGCTGACCGACCACGAGCTTTACTGAATTTTATTCAGGTACGTTCCCCGGTTTCGCCTCTGACGCTCGGTAATCTTCGTGGAGTGATCTTCTGAGAATACTCCTAACTTGGGAAAGAGGGTATTCAATCGGCGGAAGACTTTGGGCGTCTCATGGCCGGCAAACTTAAGGGGATGGCCCAGGCCCGATGACGTCGATCTCTATGAATGAACTAATTGGTGTGAAGCTTGTCCATTTTATTGATCCGTCGGTAGAGGGTTGCGCGGGACATGCCCATGTCTTTGGCGACTTGTGTTGCTGGTTCGCCGGCCTGGATGAGTTTTGCGGCGGTGCGGATCTGGGACTCGGTAAAGGTCGGGCGTCGACCTCCAAGGTCGCCGCCGCAGGTGCGGCGTTTGGTGACGGAGTCGTTGATGCGTTCGCGTTTGATCTCTAATTCCATTTGGGCCAGTGCTGCCATGACGGTGAAGACCATGGCACCCATGGGTGTTTTGGTGTCAACGTCGCCGCCGCCCAAGTTCAGCACCCGTAAACCAATATTTCGCTCACGAAGTTCTTCGGCTAATTCGAGCATTTTTTGGGTGGAGCGCCCGAGTCTGTCCAGGGTGGTGATCACGAGCGTGTCGTTCGGGTGCAGCGATTCGAGCGCCTTACCGAGTCCGGGCCGCTTCGCCAATGCGCCGGATAGGCCGTGGTCGATATAGAGGTCATCGCGCCGGACCCCGGCCGCAAGAAGATCCTGGATTTGCCGGTCAGCGTCTTGGGCTTTCGTTGATACGCGGGCGTATCCGATCAGTTTGGTCATCGGTCCTTCGAAAGTGTCTCGCAACTAATGGTGTTGACCTGATTTTACGTCATTGGTTGCGACACATGGTTGCGAGAATTTCGAACCGTTGAGTTTCCGCGAATTTTTCATCAGGGGAGTGGTAGGTGGTGAGACGTCTTGCAACCTATGGGATGCAAGACGCAATTAGGGCGATACTGGATGAATGAATAATTTTTTTCAGATACCGCCCAATTTACCGAATTCGTCGCAGTTCGATATACCAGATCCTCGCGATGCTGAACATCGGGAAGCAATGCAAGTCTCGCGGACGCAAATGAAAATTGCAGAGCAATCTCGTGATTTAGCTCAGGAAGCGAGAGACGCCGCCACGCTTAGCGCGGAACATGCGGCCCGACAAACTGAAATGTTGTCGGCTATGCGCAAACTCAGTGAGGAGTTGGCGTCTGAACGTCGTGTATCAGCAGCGCGCGAAGATATTCAGCAAGGATTCAACCGTCGAATGTCTTGGGCAGCCATATTGCTTGCAGGGGCAGCCGTAACAGTCCCATTTATAGTTTTATTGATTGAGCAAGTGACCTCACCCTGATTGTTCGCCATACTGGATCCATGTCATTTGATCCACATAACCTTTCTCCAGAAGAGCTAGAAGAACTTTCTGCGCAGGCCAAAGTTGCATCTGCAGCGTGGAACTTCCTGAATCCTTTCTATGCTGAGAATTTTGAAGCTGCATGGGAATTTCTTCATCCCGTATATCGGCTTTGCCTAGTGCAATGGTGGGTCGAGGCTAATAAGAATTCCTTGATTGTCGATGGGTATGATCCTGAGGCTGTTGTGGGTGACCTGTCTCAACCCGATGCGATGACCGAACCACTGTGGGTGGATTTTTCAACGGTGATTTTGCGAGAATTTCGAGCGGCTTACCCGCTTAATGTTGCCACTGCGGGCATTGGGGGCACTCCGCGGACCGTTGCTTTAGATACAGAACTTTTGTATGTGCATCCAGAGGTCCCAGGGGGAGTCGCGTGGCAACCTGGTGAAGAAAGGCCTTTCTACGCGATTCTTATGCGCCTGATGGATGGTCAGTGGAGAGTCCTAAACTGGGCGTCAGAAAAGATTCCTATACCGGGCATGCCTCCTGAGATATTTTGATGAATTCCTTGTGCGAGTTCCGAGAAAATTTTACCGTTCCTTGGTAGTGGAAAATCCTTGATTCAAAGTGATAACAAGTGTTATATTTGAAGTCAGGAAATGCTAGTTTCGAGGTTTAGGAGGTTGTCATGAGCCAGCTAATGGAACGTCCACAGCATGATGAAATGCGCGCGCAGCTGCTGAAAGCTCGGCAGCGGGTAGAGGTTGATGCGCTGGACTACAAGCGCACTTTGAAGGCTGCTGCTGGTGGAATGACTCAGCGCGAGATGGCGGCGTTGCTGGGTATGTCTCAGCCGGCCGTGGCGAAGGCGTTGCAGCGTGCCCAGGCTGTACCGGCTGTGGTTGGGGGGTTCAACGCTGCAAGCCCTTATGAGGTGTGCCAGCGGTATGCGGCCGGGTATATCGGCCGTGAGGAACTGGTGCGCCAGCTGGTCGAGTGGCCTTATAAGCCGACCCCCTGGGCGAACGAGTACGGGGAGTACGAAGAGAGCCTGGAAGGAACTTGGGAAGAAGTAGGTGACGCGCTGCGGCATGAGCTGATTGACGCTGCTACTTACGATGAAGTTTTGATGAAGACGGCCGATTAGGCGGCGAGCAACCGAAGGGTGAATCGTTGGCTAACGACGAATCAATAGAACGACATTACGCGGCGCTGCGCCAGGTGCTGGCTGATCCTGATATGAACCCGCGCGGGGCATACTCGACGATCAAACAAGAGCAGTATTTTATTCAAAGCGGATCGCGGCCACGTGCCATGTCGGAGCGAGAACTTTTGCATAAGAAGTGGATGCAAGAGGTTGTTGCTGATTCGGCTAAGCGCGGCGAAATCAGGCACGAGGGAAAAGCCATTGTGATGGCTGGACCGCCCGGAGCTGGCAAGGGAACCGTGCAACGCGAACGCTTGAATGACGTTCCTGGTTATGTGCAGTGTGACCCGGATATGTTCAAAGAGAAGATCATCCAGCATGAATTAGAGAGCGGGAATCTGGATCGTCTGAAAACTCCATTGGTGAAAGAACTTGAAGCCCAGGGGCACAAGTTCGCGCCAATGGAGTTTGCTGCGTTAGTGCATGAAGAATCGTCCATGCTCGGCGCCAAGCTACAGAAAGACTTGTGCAAGGATGGCACGAACTATGTCATTGATACGGTGCTGAAATCGCAGGGATCGGCGCAGGAAGTCGCTGCTACTTTGGACAAGCGTGGCTACACCTACGATGTGGTGAGCGTGCAGGCAACATTCGAGGAATCCAAGGCCGGAATCTATGGCCGTTGGCAGGCAGGGCGCGAAGCGTTTGAGCGCGGAGAGAGTCAACTTGGCGGCCGCCCAGTGCCATCAGATTTTGCAAATAATCTGGTCACACCAGACGGAAAGTCAGCCACTGAGGAATCGGCAAATTGGTTGGCCGAAAACGGCAAGGGTGTTGTGAGCTTCACACAGTATCGTCGAGGTTCGGCAACGCCGGAGATTGACTGCGTAAAAGTCGATGGGAAGCTAGTTGATCGCGGTATCGGAGACTCCTTCCAAGGCAAAGATACTGCGGATTCAAGGACGGTCGTACCAAGAAAACCCGTGGGTGGAATCAACGCCGATTTTCCGCAGCCAGCGGGACAAAAGCGGCAGGGACAACCACAACAAAGACCTTATGGTTTTGGGAACCATGCACCGACGAAGGATCAAGGGCTTGAACGCTAGTTGACCAGGACTAGTAGTTAAGATGATTCGCTGGCTCAGAGATCCGTGCACAACCCAAGATCGCATCAGGTGAGAGAACTCCGGTACCGCAACTTTTGGGCTGTGTGCGGTCGGTCGGATGGTTCCTGCTGTCCATCATGTGTGCGAAAAAAGCAGCGGAGCGGGAGGGCTTTTTTCGTGCCCATGTGGGCAGGAGGCTAGACACTTAGTCACGGGTTAAACAAGGGCCGGTGCTCACCTCACGGTGAGCACCGGCCCTTTGCTGTGCGCTGGCTTAACTTTCGTTGTCAGCGTTCGCTTCTTCGGCCTTCTTGCGCGTGCGACGACGCGAAGGGGAACCAATCTTATTCAGCTCGGTTTGAGTCCAGCCCTTCTTTAATGCGGCGTTGAAAGCTTGCTTTTCGGCGGCTTTGGCCTGCTCTAGCTGCTGTTCAGCTTCCACGCGGGCGGCGACCGCCTGGGCGATATTGCTTGCTGCTTCCATGCGCAGATCGTTTTGCGCTTGGAGCTGTTCGAGAATGCGGTTTGCTGCGTCGCTCATGGCTAGAACCTTCCGATAGGTTTGCGCCGACTTAGCAAGGCCAATCCGGCGATTGACTGATGCTTCCAGCGTAGCGCGGTCAGGCCATGAAGCCAACGCTTGTTACACCCTGGTGAGAGACAGTGCGCCGCCGATGAGGCGGAGCAAGCTATAGACTTAGCATAGCTAAGTCGGCTTGCCGCTTTACTGCGTGCAGCGGGCATGGGACACTTGAATCAGTTGATTCATGTGGTGTTGCACTGGGCTGGAAGGATTGGTTGTGGCTGAGCGGAAGCGTCAGGCGAACATCGGCGGTGGCCGTAGGGTCATTCGCCAGTTGAAGCTTTCCGTAGCCCAGGACACCGCTTTACGCGTTCACGCCGACGAACTTGGAGTGAGCGTTCAGCGGCTTCTCGTTGAATCAACCTTGTCCGCTTTTCAAGGTGAAACGGTCACCGAACGGCGGGACTTGTTGACAGCCTTGTTCCAGTTGCAGCGCGGCCTTGCCGCTGCGGGAAACAACATTAACCAAATTGCCCGTGTCGCAAATTCGACGGGAGAAATCAAGAACGAGCTGCATGACTCTTTGGAACATCTGCGTGCGACGGTTAACCGCATTGATGAGGTCTTGGAGTCGTTGAGGATCGTGGGAGAGCCGTCATGATTCCAAATGTCACTCGTGGTGGTCGCATGGCCGGTTTGATGAATTACCTGGTTGGCCCTGGCCGCTCCAACGAGCACGAGAACCAACGGCTCATTGCCGGAGATGATCGCGTTACTTTCGCTTATGCTCCTGGTGCTGATTTGTCGAAGTATGATGCTTTTGAGATTGCCGAGATGCTGGATGCGCCGCGCAAGGTGCACGGTACGGAAGTGACCAAGCCGGTGTATGCGAAAGACGAAGAATCCGGCGAGTTCTTGAAGGATGAAAACGGCAAGAAGATCCGTACCGGGTCGAAGGATGCGCACGTGTGGCATTGCTCCTTGGCTGTTGAATCCGGGTACGGCTCAGTGCCCGATGAGCAGTGGGAGAAGATCGCGAAGTCCTTCGTGGAAAAGATGGGTTTCATTGATCCGGACGGCGCGAAATCCTCGCGCTGGGTTGCGGTGCATCACGGCGCATCGAAGAATGGCAACGACCATATTCACGTAGTGGTGTCGATGGTTCGCGAGGACGGAACCAAGGCGAGCACGCACAATGATTTCCACCGCGCCCAGGTCGCGTGCCGCGAGCTGGAAACAGAGTATGGATTGCCTCGATTGGAGTCCCAGGAACACGGCAAGGGTCTGGCGGGAGAGAAGCCAGCAGAGCGTGCGAGGGCCGAGCGTGGGAATAATGCTTTGTCGGATAAGTTCGAGCTGCGTCGCCGTCTGCGTGCAGCCTTGTCCACGGCGAATAGTGCCGAAGAGTATGTGCGCCATGCACAGGACTTGGGCGTGCGTGTTGCCCCGAGTTTCAAGGCCGGATCGAACAGTGAAGTGCGCGGCTATCGGGTGTCTTTGGGCGAACGCGGCAGTGATGACAAAGTGATTTGGTACGCGCCGTCAAAGCTGGATTCCACTCTTGCCTGGAATGATATTCACGCCAGGTTCGGGAACAAGGATCGCGTGGCCGGGGATGCCTATTTGGTGTCCTTGCATTCATCGAGCCAGTCCCGCGGGGATCGCAAGGCAGTAGCGCATCCGGTCAGTGCTCAGCAGTTGGATCGGATGATGAGCCATAAGACTGGCCCGGATACGCTGGCGAACATTTACGCGCGTTTGTCGTTGCAGTTCGAGCGCGGCAGGCCAGCGACGTTCCAGCAGCTTTCAGAGTCTTACGCCCGTGCTGCCCAGGGTGGAGGCAATGTGCGCTACGCGGCAAGGCTGAACCAGCGATTCAAAGCTGGCAAAGGTTATGGCTGGGTTGCTTTGGCGAAGCAAGCTGGTCGCTTAGGCCGAGTCATGATGCAGAATCATATGGCTGCTGATCGGCCTCGTTTTGCTTCGGGTGTCGATCGCTTGATCAACGATGCCGAGAACATTGTGAACGCGGAAATGAAACGTATCCAGGCACAGGAAGCGCAGAAAGTGGGTGCGTCGAAGGCACCGCATGTTCCGTACCGGGATTGGAACGCCGGGGCGCGTCCTGGATCGGGTACTGACCAGGGTTACGAACGATAGGCCCCAACCTAACGAGAGGAAGCACCGTGGAAAGCCAGGAAGAATCAGAGATGATGCAGGACTTCGGCAGCATTGTCCGAGCCGTGATGGGTTCGGGAATGCAAATGGCCGAGAACGCCCAGCGCCGAGCACAAATGCGGCTGTCCGAGGCCAATGCGGAAGTAGAGCGTGAACGCAACGTGGCTCAGATGGTTCACCGAGATTTATCTTCAGCGCAGTTCTGGAAGAGCGCTGGCAGCGAGGCGATTGCCGACAGGATGATCGTGGCCAGCGAACTTGCTGGACGCCATGAATCAGCTTCCCAGGCGTTCATGGCTGGTGCTGACCGTATCCGCAATCAGTTCGGGATCAACGTGGAGGACATTAACCGGGATCATCCCACGGCGGCGACTGACCGCCACCGGGCCTTGCGGGATGCGCTGGATGACTACCTGGCCGGCCAGCGGGAGCACGCCGAAGGCAACCCGGTAGCAGCCGAGCAGGCGCAGGAGAACGAAGAAGCTCACCAAGCAGTGGCTGAGCGCGCAGCAGGTGAAGAACTGGCTGATGAGGCTCACGCTGACGCGGCGGAGCGGCGCGCCGAGCAAGAGCCGGTGCTTGGTGGCAAAGAACAGGGTGAGCCAACTGAAAATTCTGCGGCTCCCGCAGCTCCTAAGCATGCCGATGGGGCAAAACCTGGTTCTGCTGATGCAGAGCCGAAGCAGAACAGCCCCGCTGCGCAACGGCTGCTGACGGTGTGGAAAGATAAGGGCGGCAAAGACGCTGATTTCCCGTTGGCTCCAACCACCGCTAACCCCCAGACAGCCATGAAGAACCGCAAGCGAGTCATGGCCGGAGCGGCCCCGGCACGCACACAGGGACAGGAGCGAACGCGATGATCGGCATTCCCCCAAACGATGATGAGCTGGATCTGGACGCTGGCGAGGCCAACGAGCCAGCGTCCCAACAACCAGTGACCGAGCAAGAACCAGAAGAACGCCCCTTCCTCTATGAGGATGCGGAACAGTGGCTGCATGGGTATGCGCTACCGCGCTACTTGCGCAGGCATGGCCCCTCAGGCCATGCGTGGGCACCG
>NZ_JBQSVW010000003.1:0-2406 GCF_052446055.1 Glutamicibacter sp. AOP5-A2-18
CGACTGAAACCCGCAGCCGCGCAAGCCATTTTTTGCCAATCTGGAGCGTTTGACTGGAATATCTGATAACAGGCGTCTGTGCCTGGCCACCATTCACAAGACCGGTTCGGGTTATCTGGGTAACCACAGATTTTCGCGGGAGTAGCCAAACCACCAGGGCTTAGAGAAGAAGACTGAAGAGTCGCGGCGTTGGCGCTGAAACCTGAAACAAGAACTAAAGCCGCGCTGGCAACAACGAGGGACATACGTACTAGAATTCTCTTCACTTTTCCTCCGGCAGTGTTCGAATTAATCAAAATGGAATATTCGGTATTCTTCGGAGTCTATCTTCACTCGACTTGGGCGTAAATCATACTTTGGTAGGAGTGTAGAGAGCTTGAAATTCGAGTGATGCGGTTACCTAGAAATGCTCCAAAGCATTTCGACGGCTATTAGCTACCACCTTAGCGAGAAGGCTCCTCCCCATACAGCTGATCGTGAACAGTAGCCCCAATACCTCGCGAACTACGACCAAAGGAAAGCTAAACCAGCACGTATTTCTTCCTTATGGCTACTGAACCCACTTATCGAGACTTGCGACACGCCCAAACGAAAATCGAATTTTCTTCGTTGAAAATTCGGTCCTTGCCCTTATTTCGCGGGAACTTGTGATACCTGCAGGTCATGTCCGTTTAAAAGACTGATGCCCGAGACTGGCAGGTCTCGGGCATCGTTATTCATGAAGAATAATTCAATTTAAGCGTAACTCGGTTCTGGCAGGATAGCGAGTAACACCCTCCAGCATGTCGAAGCTGAATACGGGGGTAAGGCCACCGGCTAGCCCCCGGGTGTAGAGAGAACAAAGGGTTTACCGAAGTAGTTTCGATGTGTGTAAAGGCAGACTCGGAACAACCACGATGTGGCGGGTAGAGCGCTTCAGGCTCCCCGATCGAACTACTAAATCCCAGTCCTGATAGCCGAGTAATCCCCGGCCATGGTCAAGGAAACCTCGCACGGCTCCGGCCAGCTGCAAACTTCCAAGCACCCCCCTAGTGAAGAAACCCAGCCCTAGCTGCGTCATTTTCTTCACTAGGGGGGTGCTTCGTTTCCTGCACTCACCAACCAGCTGCCATATCCGCAAGGTCTGCACAAGACGTTTGGAGCACTTATGAGTGCAGGGAACGAAAAAGATTCAGCACGAGCGCTAGCGAGTTCCTTTAGCGCGAAGCGCCCATCAACTAAACACGCTGGAACTTACCTCGTAGACGCTTACACACACCACTCATAACTCCTACGTAAGCACCACCAGGCAACCACAAGAACACCAATCCTCTAACGCCCTAACGAGTACAAACCTCACCACAGCAACCCTTACTCCGTCACAAGATAGTCGCAGTAAAAACCCCTTCTCCAGGACTCCTCCAAGATTCCTAAAGCGGTCACCACACCTCTGGCACCAAGCCGCACTAACTCGAACAAAAAACGTTCGGATACGACCTCGCTTATCAAAGATGCAAGAGGTGTGACCGAATAAGTGGGTTCTGCTCGAGAGGCTTTAGTGGGAATTGGTTCGGTCGCTTGAGCGCGTGCGATCAGGCCGTGCAGATGTTCAGCTGCACATGTTCCACCAGGAACAGCAAACGATCCATTTGGAACACGTAGCCGGCTAACTTCTGAACAGGGCTTTGGCAGCGTGCTTACGTGAGAGCTTGGCCGGCTATCTCATTGACTCAGTGACGTGAGAACAGCTTCTAGGGAACTCTCCTGCATGTGGATGCGTCCTAAAGCTTTAGAGAGCCACACGGAGCGTTTGAAGATCAGCAAGCATAGCAACTGGGGCCCAGTCGCGCGTGAACGGTAAACCCGCTGCACACAGAGGGTTTGCACTATGGGCTTCCAGCCCAATCCCGGTAACCAGACGCTACGCGACGGAGCAAGCTATCAACTTAGGTGTCCTAAGTGGCTTGGCAGGTGCCAGACCCCAGATCCTGGGGGCGTTGCACTACGCAAAAGAATCAATCCGGAACGAAAACGAGGTTATAACGTTCCATATGCAAAAGGTGGTTGCAGCCTTATATAAGGCTGCAACCACCTTTTGCGTGCAGGATTGCTCGAAGAACTTTTACAGTTTTGGACCGTAGTACCCTTTTCCACGGTCAATGTCTTTTCTTGCATCCCGAAGAGCTTGAGCAACCTCAGGATCGGATCCTTCAAAATCGTCTGCTCGTCGGTCTAAGCTACGAAAAGCACCAAAGATTAAAGGCAAAGAACAGAGACCAACTATGGCGCAGATTATAAGTATTGAGACTAAATCCATCTAAACCTCGCTCTGAAAATATACCTAGAAATCGCTTTGGAAAACGAACTAGCGACTGAAAAAATTTTTGTTTTCGTTCTGCTTCAACGATTTTTCGGTCAAGCTATTTA
>NZ_JBQSVW010000004.1:0-2363 GCF_052446055.1 Glutamicibacter sp. AOP5-A2-18
CTAAAGCGTTGGAACGCAACCACACGCAGTTGAGTGTCCTAGAACCTGTTCGAGCATCTCTGAGCCGATGAGAGAACCAACCAGGCATGCACGTAAGCACGCTTGTTCATGATCAGTACGGATCAGTACCCAGTCCGTTGGACTGGCACCCAGCCATTGTTGTGTGGCCGAAATAGGCCGGCTGCCTCTTTGATCGTTTGCTTGCCGGCCTATTTCGGTCGCACCCCTTGCACTCTTAGTAATCGAGGTCGCGGCCGGCGGTTTTCGGCTGCCGTTTAGGAGTTCCTGGGGGAGTGGTTAGACGATGAGGTGCGGTCAGAGTTAGAGCGTTTAAGCGCGACTATCTTGTGACGCGGTAGAGGCGTTTTTTGGTGAGGTATGTACCCATTAGAGTGCGCGAGCTTAGTGCTCGTGTTGGCACCTGTTGTACTTACGTAAAGACTCTTTGAAACCGGTAATCGTTGTTGTTCTTAGGCTTCAGCCTGGTTGAGGTAATGGGCGCTCCACGCCATTAGGCATCCTACAAAAGTAGTATTTACAAGCTTCTTACTACTCTGTAGGTTCGAATTATTCCAACAACATTCTTTTCGAGAGGATCGTGAACTTGAAGAAAACAATTAGTTCAGTATTAGTCGCGGTGCTCTTGTCACTCAGCGCATTGTTTGCAGTGACAGCACCTGCCCAGGCTGCTGGGGCAAACTACGAACGATGTAGCGGTGGGACTACGTTCTACGACTGGTCAGGGAAAAACCCGAAAGATTGCAAGTCAGGCGTCTATCTTATGGTCAGGGACGGCAAAGAAGTTCTGAAGATGAAAACTGACCGACCGTGGTGGGAAGGTATGCAGGAAGGGTACGAGGCAGCTCAGAAGTGGTGTTCTGAAAATACTCTTACTTGTAACATTTTGACTAGTGTTGGAATTGCCGCAGTCATGCCCCTATTGGCACCTGCAAACTCTTGAATTGAGGTTCTAAATGAAACAAAAGCTGACAGTTATCCTAGTTCCCGCTGTTGCGTTTCTGGTAGCTCAATTCATCTTTGAATATTTTCTTCAAGGACAGGCAAGCCTCTTACAACGCTTAGTATCGGCAACGGTCATCGTTGCAGTGTGGACGATTGTGCTACGTATCAAAGCATCATCAACCAAGAACGCTAAAGGCACTCACTAACGTTCGTACTAGATCTTTTTCGTTTCAGCACTCATTAGCAATCCAATTTTCTTGCTAACAGCTGTCGAACATGGCAGCTGGTTGGTGAGTGCAGGAAACGACGACCCCCCTAGTGAAGAATTGGGCGCAATTTTGGCTGGTTCTTCACTAGGGGGGTCTGAAACTATGGAGCTGGCCGGAGCCGTGCGAGGTTTCCTTAGACCGCACTGCGGGTATTACTCGCTTGTGCCAGGACTGGGATTTAGTAGTTCGACCGGGAGAGCCTGAAAAGCTCTATCCCGCCACATCGTGGTTGCTCCGAGTCTGCCTTTACACACATCGAAACTACTTCGGTAAACCCTTTGGTCTCTCTACACCCGGGGGCTAGCCGGTGGCCTTACGCCCGTATTCAGCTTCGACATGCTGGGGCGTGTAACTCGCGATCCTGCAAGACCCGGGTTACCCTTAAATTGATTTATTCTTCATGAATAACGATGCCCGAGTCCTGCAAGACTCGGGCATCAGTCTTTTAACCACTCTGACCTGCCTTGTACCATAAACCCGCGAAAACACTGGGTAAGAGCTGAGTCGCAGGCGAAGAAAATTCGATTTTGCTTTGAGCGTGTCGCGCACGTCATCAAGAGCTCAGAACAACGTTTCCAGCGTCCAACGCAACCACAAGCAGACAACCATAAGCATTCGAAACGTGTCTGATGCCGTCACAAGATAGTCGCAGTAGACAAGCCTTTCCCAGAACCTCAAAATAGCCTTCACACGTCTGGTACCAAGGTGCGTACCGTTAGGTTTTTCCTAACGCTTACGGATGCGCAGACCCACCAGTTATCAAGGATGCAAGAGGTGTGACCGAATGAGAGGGTTCTGTACCGGGCGTTGTGGTGTGTGGGGAAATTCGGTCGATTGATCGCGTGCGATCAGTCCGTTCGGTGCTTGCTCCGAACGATGCTCTTTGAAGCCCAGTGCAGCGCCCCAAGAATTGGGTGTTGCGAAGCAAGCGGAGAGTTAGCCATGCTAAATCTATAGCTTGCTCCGTCGCGAAGCGTCTGGTTGACGGGTTTGGGCTTGAAGCCAATGAACATAACCCCGGCCAAAATGGCCGGTGGTAAAGCTCGCCCTTACGTGACGAGCTGAGATTTTCCACGCGACTGGATATCCAGTTGCTATGCTTGCTGATCTTCAAACGTCCTGTACGGCTCT